>JAEUQP010000544.1 GCA_016789645.1 Acidobacteriota bacterium
TTGCTGGCTTCGCCACGTTTTGGCGAACGAATGGCGTTTCGCTGGCTGGATGCTGCGCGATACGCAGACACCAATGGTTATCAAATTGACGGTGACCGTTCGGCGTGGCGTTGGCGTGATTGGGTGATCGAAGCGTTTAACGCGAACAAGCCCTTTGACGAATTCGTGATCGAACAACTGGCCGGAGATTTGTTGCCGAACCCGACTTTGGACCAACGCATCGCCACGGCGTTCAATCGCAACCATCGCATCAATGCCGAAGGCGGCATCGTCCCGGAAGAGTATCGAATCGAATACGTCGTGGATCGTGTGGATACGACTTCGACGGTGTTTATGGGGCTGACGTTTGGCTGCGCGCGTTGCCACAATCACAAATACGATCCGCTCTCGCAAAAAGAGTTTTATCAACTGTCGGCGTACTTCAACAGCATTGACGAAGACGGGCATTCGTTCGATTGGGGCAATTCGCCGCCGGTGATGGCTGCGCCGACGCGCGAGCAGCAAGCGCAGTTGGCGAAATTCGATCAGCAAATTGCCCTCGCCGAAAACGATTACAACCGGTTGGCAAAGAAGTTTTCCGGCAAACAACGCGATTGGGAAAAAACGTTTGGAGTTCCGCCTTCAGGCGGCAATGGTGGCTTCAGCCGCACGGCAGGCGACGAACACGACGCGCAGCCGCCTGAAGGCGGTACTCCGAACGGAATTCCTGAAGAAAAGTTGATCGTGCGAATCCCGTTTGATGAAAACCAACTTCCTGTTTTCAATAGTTCCGATCGCGCATATCACAATCAGGAAGACATCAAAAAGAAAGACAAAATTGGCGAACCAGGCGGCTTCAAAGATGGCCAGCCGCGTTTTGTTGCGTCACCGCTGGGGCAGGCGGTCGCCTTTGACGGCAAGTTGTATTTCGACGGCGGATTGAACGCGGACTTTCGCTACAAAACGACTTCCAGCGATTACCGCGAACGGTTCACCATCGCGGCGTGGGTTTACCCTGAATCCGAACAAAGCGGTTCCATCGTCACCAAAATCAGCGATTCGCCTGCGGATGTAGAAAACGGAATTCCGCGCGCCGAAGGTTATGGGCTGTATTTTCTGAACGGCAAACTTCACTTCAACATGGTGTTTCGTTGGGGCGAAGATACGCTGCGCGTCGAAACCGAACCCTTGCCAGTCAAACAATGGCATCACGTTGCGGTCGTGTTTGACGGCTTGAAGCAGTGGGAAGAACGGCTGAAGATTTTCGTCAACGGCCAGGAAACCAAACTGAAATGGAATCAGCGCAACTTTTATCTGCTGTTTGGCGGCAGCCGCAACACGCTGAAAATTGGCGCGGGTGGCGGGCCGCAGTTCCGGTTCAAAGGCGCGTTGGACGAAGTGCGAATGTACAGCCGCGCGCTGGAATCTGATGAAATCGCTGCGCTGGCCTGTGCCGATTCTCTGGAATCCATCGCGGCCCTTCCGGCCAAAAAACGTTCGGCGGCGCAAAACTGGAAACTGAATCGCGCATTTTTGAATTCCGCCGCGCCGGAAGAATTGAAGCAGGCGCAGGCCAGACTGGCAGAGTTGAAGCAGCAACGGCAAAAATTCGTGGACGATTTGCCTTCGTTGATGGTCATGCAGGAATTGCCGACGCCGCGTCCGGCGCACGTGTTGAAACGCGGAGCTTACGACGCTCCGGGCGAAGTGGTTGGCCGAGCGGTTCCCGCCGTGTTGCCACCGCTGGCTGCGGATTTGCCGAACAACCGGCTTGGCTTTGCGCGCTGGCTGATGAGCAAGGAACATCCGTTGACGGCTCGCGTGACGGTGAATCGGTTTTGGCAAATGTTCTTTGGCACGGGGTTGGTCAAAACGGCGGAAGACTTCGGCGCGCAGGGCGAATTGCCCACGCATCCGGAATTGCTGGATTGGCAGGCGGTCGCTTTCCGCGACGGAGGGACTGAAGGACAGAGAGACGGGGGGACGGGGCGACGCGGCGACGCGGCGAAGGCCTGGGATGTCAGAGCTTTATTGAAAACCATCGTGATGAGCGCGACTTATCGCCAATCGTCGAAGCAGAGTTCGCAATCCGAATCCCGCATTCCGCAATCATC
>JAEUQP010000578.1 GCA_016789645.1 Acidobacteriota bacterium
CCTGGACAAAAAGACTGGCAAGATCAAATGGGAAAAAGTCGCCTACGAAGGCGTGCCGAAAACCAAACGTCACATCAAATCCAGCTTTGCCAGTTCGACGCCTGTCACTGACGGCAAATACGTCGTCGCCTTTTTCGGCTCTGAAGGGCTGTACTGTTACGATCTGAAGGGCAAATTGAAATGGAAACAGGATTTGGGCGTGCTGGATTCCGGCTGGTTTTTCGACCCGGATTACCAATGGGGAACGGCCAGTTCGCCGATCATCTACAAGGACATGGTGATCGTGCAATGCGACATTCAGAAAGGTTCGTTCATTGCCGCGTACAGTTTGAAAGACGGCAAACAAGTCTGGAAAACCGATCGAGCGGAAATTCCTTCGTGGGGATCGCCGACCATTGTTGAAAGCAAACAACGCGTGGAACTGGTCACCAACGCCACCAAAGCCGCGCGCGGTTACGATCCGCTGACCGGCAAGGAATTGTGGAAACTGACCGGCAATCCCGAAGTGACTTCGACCACGCCGATTGCCGCGCACGACCTGATTTACATCTGTAACAGTTATCGTCCGAATCAACCGATTTACGCCATCAAACAGGGCGCGGCCAGTGGGGACATTTCGCTCAAACAGGGCGAAACCTCCAACGAATTCGTCGCCTGGAGCATGCAACGCGGCGGCAGTTATCAACCGACTCCGCTGGTGTATGGCGAGCATCTGTATGTTTGCAATAACGACGGCATCTTGCGGGTTTACAATGCCAAGACCGGCGAACGCCTGTACCAGCAACGCATCAGCGACAAAGCCGGTTCCTACAGCGCCTCGCCCGTCGCCGCCGACGACAAGGTTTATTTCAGCAGCGAAGACGGCGAAGTCTTTGTCATCAAAGCCGGGCCGAAGTTCGAACTGCTTTCGACCAATCCCGTCGGCGAAGTGATGATGGCCACGCCGGCCATCTCAGACGGCATGATTTTCATTCGTGGCCAGAAACATCTGATCGCAGTCGCGGACAAGTCAGCGCAGAGCGCGCCCGCGAAAACCACTTCATCAGGAGAAAAGAAATAATGAAACGCTTGTTTTCCGCTTTGTCCATTTGCCTGCTGGCTTTCGCGGCATTCCAATTCGTCAACACGAAGGCCAAGACTTCCACCAACTGGGCGCAATGGCGCGGCCCGGCTTCGCAGGGCGTGTCAGAAGAGAGAAACCTGCCGACCGAATGGAGCGAGACCAAAAACGTGCTGTGGAAAACGGCGCTTCCCGGCAAAGGCTTTTCGCAGCCCATTATCTGGGGCAACAAAGTCTTTTTAACTTCCGACGTGGAAGGCGGTCCCGCGCCCGAATCGCACAAACCGCCGAAACACATGCTCGGCGACAAAGAGTTCACGCATCCCGAATGGGACGGCGTCAACCGGCTGCACACCTTCAAAACGCTTTGCCTGGATCGCGACAGCGGCAAGATTTTGTGGGAGAAGGTTTCGTATGAAGGCACGGTTTACGATTACCGCCACAAACGCGGCAATTATGCCGCGCCGACGCCCGTCACGGACGGCAAATACGTCATCACCTATTTCGGCTCCGAAGGCGTGTACTGTTACGACTTCAACGGCAAGCTGATCTGGAAAAACGACATCGGCGACATCAGCACTTTCGGCATGGGCGTGGGTACTTCGCCGGTGCTGTATGAAAACCTGGTGATTTTGGTGGCCGATCAATCGTTGGGCAAACCCAAAGATTCATTTATGGTCGCGCTCAACAAAAAGACCGGCAAGGACGTCTGGCGCGTCGAACGTCCGATTCAGGGCAGTTGGGCGACGCCTGTGATCGTCAAAGTCGGCAATCGCACTGAAATGGTCACCAGCGGCAACGAATTTCTGATCTCTTACGACCCGGCCACCGGCAAGGAACTGTGGCGCGCGGGCGGATTGAAGAGCCACGCCATCGCGACGCCGGTCATCGGCCACGGATTGGCGATTCTCTCTTCCGGCTATCCCAGCAAAGTCATCACGGCAATCAAACTCGGCGGTTCAGGAAATCTGGACAAGACGGAAAACATCGCCTGGACGTACAACAAAGGCACGGCCTATGTGCCTTCGCCGATTTTGTATGGTGATTATGTTTACCTGATGAACGATCAAGGCGCGCTGACCTGTCTGGAAGCCAAAACCGGCAAAGTCGTTTACGAAGGCGGTCGCGTTCCGGTCAATGCCAAGTTTTACGGCGCTTCGCCGGTGGCGTTTGAAGACAAGATTCTGCTGACCAACGACGACGGCGAAACTTTCGTCATCAAAGCCGGGCCGAAACACGAAGTGCTGGGCACGAATTCCATCGGCGAACCTTCGCGGACTTCGATTGCCATCGCCGACGGCAAACTCTTCATTCGCGGAGACAAGCATCTGTTCTGCATCGGCAAGAAAGGATAAAAGCAATGACTTGGGATGAGGTAATCAACAATCCATTTTTGAAAGACTTGCCATTCAAGATCGAAACCAATGGATTCGGGCAAATCCTGATGAGTCCAGCGTCGAATCGGCACGGGATCATTCAGTCTGAGATTGATCGCAAGATTTACAATCTAAAGAAAAAAGGGACGACAATCACTGAATGCTCGATTCAAACCTCTGACGGGGTAAAAGTCGCTGATGTCGCTTGGGCTTCAGATGAGTTTATGGCTGAGTTCGGAGAAGTGACGCCCTATCCCAAGGCCCCAGAGATTTGCGTGGAAGTGGTTTCGCCACGCAATACAAAGGCAGAAATTAAACACAAGGTTGAGCTTTATCTTGCCAAAGGCGCGTTGGAAGTTTGGGTCGTCAACAATGACAAAGAAATCTCCTACTTCACGCATGCCGGACAAATCGAAAAATCGAAGATCGTTCCTAAAATTAAACTGTAACGAGCACACTGCTTTCTGACCGTGAGCATCAATCCTGCGCTTAACCAACGACAGGAGTAACCAAATCAATGAATCGAAAACTAACGCTGCTGTTTTCAGCTTTCACTTTGGGTTTGATTGCCTTTGCGGCATTCAAACCTGCAACCTCTGATGCTGCGCTGAACACCAACTGGTCGGGTTGGCGCGGTTCGGAAGGCACGGGCATTTCCGCCGAAACCAATCTGCCGACCGAATGGAGTCCTGACAAAAACATCAAATGGAAAGCGGCGCTGCCCGGACGCGGCCATTCGTCGCCGATTGTCTGGGGCAACCAGATTTTCCTGACTTCGGACATCGAAGGCGACGTCGTGCCGGGCGCGAAAGCCGTCAAACACATGATCGAAGGCCAGGAATTCATTCATCCGGATTCCATCGCCGCGGATCGCAATCACACCTTCAAGGTGATGAGCGTGGATCGCAACACCGGAAAAATCCTGTGGGAACAGACCGCCTACACCGGAACCGTTTACGACGGACGCCATCGCAAAGGCAG
>JAEUQP010000676.1 GCA_016789645.1 Acidobacteriota bacterium
TCGAAGTGCGTGTTGAAAAACATGATGGGTTTGGCTTTGGGCTGCAGTTTGTCGCGCAGCTTGACCCAACTGACCATTCGCGTCAGCGACGTGTCCCAGCTTTTGCTGCCGGGAACGTCCGGCGTTTCGCTCAGCCAAAAATGCCCGCCGTCGAGTTTCTCAAACCGACTGCGTTTGAAATACAGCGCGGTCATTTCGCCTTTCTCCTTGCCGTCATCGCGTCCCACTCCGAGCGCTTCATAACCGGAAAGTTTTTCAGCCAAAAAATCACGCTGAAATCCGAGCGTTTCCTGCGTGCCCAGCAAATCGGGATTGAACGCTTTGATCGTTTCAATCAAAAAATCTTTGCGTTTTTCCCAATGGTTTTCGCCATCGTTGGCCGTGCCGTATCGGATGTTGTAACTCATCACGCGAACTTCGGTGGGCGCTTTACCGGTTTGGCCAAACGCCGATGGAATTAGCAAGCAGACCATCACCGCCACCAAAACAAACTTTAATGTGTTCATCGTCGCTTTTCCTTATAGCGGTTTGCAATTGAGTAAGAAGAGTCGTAACCACAAAAGGCGCAAAACACACAAAAGGATTTTGTGACTTTTGCGCTTTTTGTGGGTTCTCATTCTTGATTCAAGCAACACTTTTTATTGCGGCCAAACACCGTCCTTGATGTCACGCAAACTGAGCTTTTTCGGATCAATCACAACGTGTTTCACCTTTTTGCGATTCCAGGTGTAGGTGATGTGAACCAATCCGTCTTTGGTTTGAATGATTGCCGGATACGAATATTCGGCTTCGGGCGGGCCGGGTTCCAGCACGGCGGCGGCTTTCCAGTTTTTGCCGTCTTCGCTGATCGCCAGATTCAGCGGAGCGCGGTCACCCCATTTGTTCGGTTTGACGGTGACGTGGTTGTAAATCAGCAAATGCCGTCCGTCTTTTAACGTCACTCCATCAATTCCGGAATTCGGATTGGGCAGAGAAGTCGCCATCAACTTGCTCCACGTTTTGCCGTTGTCGTCCGACCAGGATTCGACAATTTTGCCTTGTCGGCTGCGGAACAGCGCCTGAAGTTTGCCGCCTTTGTGCCCGTCTTTATGAAAGAAGACCGTCGGTTGAATGACGCCGAATTCCTTGCCGTCGTTGATCGCTTCGGTTCGAGTCCAGGTTTTGCCTTGATCGCTGGTGCGTTCGAAATGCACGCGCCAGCCGTTGTCTTCGGTGCTGGACGGGCAGAGCAGATCGCCATTGCTCAATTCAACCGGCTTGTTTTTGATCGGGCCAGCGATGCCGTCCGGCAAGCGAACCGGCTTTGTCCAGGTTTTGCCGCCATCCGCCGAAGTCATCATCATTCCCCACCACGTCGAAGGGCTGGGGCCGACTTTGTAAAACAGCATCAACGGGCCGGGCTTTGCCCCTGATGGTTGATGCAAAACCGGGTTCCAGGTCGGATAACGTTTCGACGGCGATTCGACACCGTTAGCGACTTCGACCGGAGTTGTCCATTTGCCGTTTTCCCATCGCGACACCCAGATGCCCACGTCGGGATTTTTTTCTTTCGTTCCTCCAAACCAGGCGGCGACCAGCGTGCCCTGGGATTCCGCAATGGTCGAAGCGTGGCATTCCGGGAACGGCGCGGTTTCGTAAATGAACTCAGATTTGAGCACGCCGGGCGCAGTGGTTTGCGCCAGCGCGGCAACCGTCAATATTGCAATCAACAAGACAAACGTAATTTTTGAAAAATTCTGCATTGATTTCCTTTCCTGATGCTCAGCTATGAAAAATTGTCAGCGGGAAGATTCCAGCACTGCAACCTGGCCGGATTTCGTCAACGCGGCTTCGTACAAT
>JAEUQP010000741.1 GCA_016789645.1 Acidobacteriota bacterium
TCGCCGCTCTTTGATCGGAGTTTCGTGCGTGATGGCTGGAATCAAAAACTGTTCAGAGATGCGATAGACCATTTCATTTTCCGCCGTGAAAACGATCAGCCGTTCGCGGCGATGGCGCTGCATCAATTTTTCCAGCACATGAAGTTTGGCGTCGTTACCCAGCGCAATGCGTTTCGATTCGCGATACGCCTGCATGGCGCGGCGTCCTTCCTGGCTGCGCGCGCTGAGCATGATGAATTGCTGCCAGCCGCGCGGATCGCCGAAGTAAATCCCTTTGTCGCGCGTGAACTGGCGAAAGATGTTTCGCTCGCTTTCGTATCGTTCGCGCTCTTCGGGCGACAACACGACAGAAATCTGTTCGGTCGTGTAATCCGCCAGAAATTCTCCGGCCAGATGCTGCGCTTCTTTGCGATAAATGATCGGCCCGATCAGCCGTTCCAGCAATTCGTCTGCGCCGTCTTCGCGTTCGGGCGTGGCCGTCAATCCCAATCGGAACGGCGCAATCGCCATTTCCGCCGCCCAGCGATACACATCGCTCGGCAAATGGTGACATTCGTCAAAGATGATGAAACCGAATTCGCCGCCCATTCGCTCCATAAAGCGAAACGCCGACGCGTAAGTCGTCACGACAATCGCGCCGCGTTCAAAGTATCCGCCACCGATCAAACCGATTTCGGCGTTGAACGAAGACAACAGCAAGTCGTACCACTGATTCATCAAATCAATCGTCGGCACTACGACCAGCGTCGAACGCCCAACCATTTCAATCGCCATCTGCGCGACGAACGTCTTCCCCGCTCCCGTAGGCAAAATCACCGTCCCGCGCCGCCCGGCTTTTTTCCACGCGGCAATGGCTTCTTCCTGATAGGGTCGAGGTTCGGCGGTGAGTTCGGCTTTGAATTGAAATTCGATGTACTGGCGAGCGTTATCTTCGTGCGGAATGTTGCGGCGAATCAGTTCAGTGACGATCTGCCGATAGGAGATGGCTTGCGCGCGCCAACGCCTGACTCGATCATCCCACTCAAACGGCGGCGGAGCCTCGAACGAACGATCCGCGCCGTCCAAGAGCAAGGTTCCGGCGTCGAATTGCAGCAAGAATTGTTTGTCCGCAGCATCAACCATCAAACCGGATTGTGCCACAATCGCCGCTAACGACAAGCCCTTTGCCGCGTTGTATAATCTCGCCGGTTTCACATCGAATCCCAAACTCAGAGGCAATTATGATCTACCCGGTTCACACAGTGGACGACGCTTATTCCGCTTGTCACCCCGATATTCCCTTGCAACCCGGGGACAAGCGTTTTGTTGACCTGACCAAAGCTCGCGGAATTCGCAGCAACATTGCCAAAAAGATTGCGAACAAGATCAAACACGCCGAACCTGGTCGTTACCATCATCAATTGGTTAGCGGACATCGCGGTTGCGGTAAATCCACCGAACTTTTTCAGTTGCAGGATCAACTCAGGAAAGATGGCTACTTCGTTGTCTACTTCGACGTGGAAGATGTGCTCGATCTCGCTGATATCAGATACCAAGATGTGCTGGTAGCAATCACCAAGGCAATTGAAAAAGAACTAAGTGACGCAAAAATTGAGATTGACGCTGGGTTGCGCGAAAACCTTGATCAATGGTTTGCCGAAAAAATTTTGATCAGCGAGCAAAAGGTCGAAGGTGAGGCCTCACTCAAAACTGAATTCGGCATTGATTCCAAATTGCCATTGCTGGCACGAGCCTTGGCGATGGTTACCAGCCACCTTAAGGCTTCCAGCAATCGCCGCTCAGAAATCCGCCGACGATTGGATAACGAACTTGGGGATTTTATTGAACGATTGAATGTTTTTATCGGCAATGCCCGAAACCTAGCGCGCGACGGTAATTTTCACGATTTGGTTGTGATTGTGGATGGCTTGGAAAAAATGCACTACCGCGAAGAGGACGGCACATCCAATCAGGCAGTGTTGTTCATTCGCCACGCTGACCAGTTGAAATCCCCCGATTGCCACATCATTTACACGCTGCCGATCTTTTTGGCGTTCAACGTCAATCTGGGACACGCCTACTCCGATGAGTTGGTTATTTTGCCAATGGTTAATCAAAACAACGAAGAAGGCATCAATGCACTTCATCAAGTCGTCAGTTCGCGTGTGGCCATCGAAGACGTGTTTGAGAATCCGGCATCGGTCAATCAGTTGATTGCAATGTGTGGCGGTTCGGTCAGAGATTTGTTGCGACTGGTTCGGCTTTCTGCCGACAACTTTCCGGACAAGATCAGCGACGACGATGTAGAAGACGCCATCCGACGAATGGCCAAAGAATTCGACCGCATCCTTCGCGATGAAGATTTACCCACGTTGGCCAGAATTTCCAAAACTCAGCGATTGTCTGGCGAACAGAGCGAAAACCGACTGCTGAATTTGCGGCTGGTTCACGAATACGAAAATGGCGAACGATGGGCAGATGTTCACCCGATGGTTCGCAAGCTGACGCGGATGCGGGAATTTCTGGCGGAAAACAGTGATCTGAAATAGCAATGGAAGCGGCAAACGAATCCAACCCAAACCTTCACGCGCAACTGTTCGCCGAACAGCCTGAGCTGTCTTCATTGCTACAAGTGTTGCGGCGTGTCCAAGGCTTCGCGCTGTATTTCGCTCGTTGTGATGTTCCGTCTTACCGAATCAAACTGACCGAAGCCATTCGCCAGCAGCTTTCCCGTCCGATTGTGGTGATTGACACGGCGGAACTGGCCGCCATGGAGCCAACCACTCGCCCGGCGATTGACGGTTTTGTCGAAAAAGAATTGGAAGGCGTTTCAGAAGATGCCGTGGTTTTCATTGTCGGGTTGGAAAACCTGTTGCCTTCGCGCGACGAAGAGCGGACGTTACGGACGGCGGCGGAATTGAATTGGCGGCGAGGTTTCTTTCAGCGCATGCGGCGTCCAATCGTATTCTGGTTGCCCGGGTATGCGCTGACCGTGCTGGCGCGCAACGCTCCGGATCTGTACGACTGGTACAGCGGAGTTTACGAATTCGATCCGCCAGCCAAAGATCGTTCGGAACTAACACGAGGTTCGCTGAGAACAATCAACGAAACCGAAGGTCGCCGTTGGATGCCCACAGACGAACGCGATCGTTGGGAAGACGTGCTGCAGGATTTGCTGGCCAAAGCCGAAGCCAATTCCGATCCCAACAACCTTTCCCAAGCCGAAGCCGTTGAGCAATCCGACCTGCTCAATCAGATTGCAGGGTTGTATCGCCAAAAAGCGGAATACGAAAAGGCCAGGGATTATCTTGTTCGCGCCCTCAACATTGACGAAGTGGCTTTCGGCCCAAACCACCCGAACGTCGCCACTCGCCTCAACAATCTCGCTTCCGTGCTCCAAGATTTGGGCGAACTCCAAAACGCCAGAGACCTCTTCGAACGATCGCTCAACATTAACGAAGCGGCTTTCGGCCCAAACCACCCGAACGTCGCCACAAGCCTCAACAATCTCGCGTTAGTGCTCCAAGAGTTGGGCGAACTCCAACACGCCAGAGACCTCTTCGAACGAGCGCTCAACATTGACGAAGCGGCTTTCGGCCCCAACCACCCGAACGTCGCCATTCGCCTCAACAATCTCGCTTCCGTGCTCAAAGAGTTGGGCGAACTCCAACACGCTAGAGACCTCTTCGAACGAGCGCTCAACATTGACGAAACGGCTTTCGGCCCCAACCACCCGAACGTCGCCATTCGCCTCAACAATCTCGCTTCCGTGCTCCAAGAGTTGGGCGAACTCCAAAACGCCAGAAACCTCTTCGAACGATCGCTCAAAATTTCCGAAGCGGCTTTCGGCCAAAACCACCCGAACGTCGCCACTCGCCTCAACAATCTCGCTTCCGTGCTCCAAGATTTGGGCGAACTGCAAAACGCCAGAGACCTTTACGAAAGATCGCTCAAAATTTCCGAAGCGGCTTTCGGACAAAACCACCCGAACATCGCCAAGAGCCTCAACAATCTCGCGTTAGTGCTCAAAGATTTGGGCGAACTCCAACACGCCAGAGACCTCTTCGAACGATCGCTCAAAATTTCCGAAGCTGCGTTCGGACCAAACCACCCGAACGTCGCCAATCGCCTCAACAATCTCGCGTTAGTGCTCCAAGAGTTGGGCGAACTGCAAAACGCCAGAGACCTCTTCGAACGATCGCTCGGCATCTTTCGCCAGTTTCTGGGCGAAAACCATCCGAACACGAAAACGGTCAAACAGAATCTGGATGCCGTGCTGAACGAGTTGGAAAAATCCAGCGGTCAATAAGCGAGAGGATTGCCGCCAGAGCCAAAAGCAGGCAGACTTGGCATCGGAGGTTGAAACCTTATGCTGGAACCAATGGCGGACAACCAAATCACCATTACCGAAGAGGGGGCGTTCATTCCGCGCAGTTTGTTCAATCACGAAGCTGAAATTGTCGAAACGT
>JAEUQP010000803.1 GCA_016789645.1 Acidobacteriota bacterium
AATTTGAAACGGCAGAAAGCATTGGCCGACGCTGGTATCGCCGCCGAGCGAGATTTGGAAACGGCGCGAACGGCATTCAATGCTGCGGATGCCCGTTACAAACAGGCATCGGCGCAATTGGAACAGGCACGCGCCAGCGAAATGTCCTCGTCTACGGCAGGTTTGGCTCAGGCCGAAGCGCAGGTCAAACAAACTCAGGCACAGGTCAGACAAAGCGAAGCTTCCTTGAAATTGGCCGAAGTGAATTTGAGCCATACGACCATCACATCGCCGATTGATGGTGTTGTCGTGTCCCGGAATGTGGATGTCGGCCAGACCGTGGCCGCCAGTCTTTCTGCGCCGACGCTGTTTACCATCGCCAATGACCTGACGCAGATGCAGGTCATCGCGAACATTGATCAGGCTGACATCGGTGCGATCAATCAGGAAAACAAAGTCAGCTTCACAGTGGACGCATACACAGGGCGTCGGTTTGAAGGCCAGATCAAGGAAATTCGTCTTAGCCCGCAGAATGTACAAAACGTCGTCACCTACAACGTGGTCATCAACGTGCAGAATCCGGATCAAAAACTGTTGCCCGGAATGACGGCAAACCTGACCTTCGCCGTTGCAGAACGAAAAGGCGTTCTGAAAGTGCCGAACGCGGCGCTTCGTTTTACCCCGAAAGATATGACGCCGGAAAAGATTCGGGAACTGCTGCGCAGCCAGCGCGGCGGAGGGCAAGGGCAGGAACAACCAGCGCAATCACCGGAAGTGCCTCAAGGCGAACGACAGAGCCGCGGTAATCAGCAAGGGCAACAAGGGCAGCAAGCACAGCAAGCTCAGGGACAACAAGGGCAAGCCAGTGAAAATGGCGGGCGTCGTGGTGGCGGATCAGCCGCTCCGGCTGAGGGGCAATCAAAAGTGGTTTGGGTGCTTGGCGCAGATAACAAACCCCAGCCGCGCCGCCTCAGGCTGGGAATTTCCGATGGCACGGCGACCGAAGTGATTGAGGGCAATTTGCAGGAAGGCGAAACCATTGTTGTCGGGCAGAAAGTTGCAGGAAACAGCGCAACCACGACCAGCACACGGCCTCCCGGATTTGGTGGCGCTCCGTTTGGCGGTGGTGGCGCAGGAGGCGGTGGCCGCCGATAACGGCTTCAATTTGGCGTGGGCGTTGGATCGCAGCAATCACTGACACGTTCCGACGCCCGGCTGAAAACTACTGAATTACGACGATGCAAGTGACTTCAGCAATCAAAGAACCCAATCCCGTGACAGCAGCCGCAATCCCGCCATCTGCGCAAAGTGTTGCGAAACCGATTATTGAAATAGACCATCTACACAAAGTCTACAAAACAGGTGATGTCGAGGTTCACGCGCTTCGTGGAGTATCGCTGACCATCCGAGAAGGCGAATTCGTGGCCATTATGGGAACGTCAGGTTCCGGCAAATCCACGATGATGAACATCATCGGATGTCTGGATCGTCCGACGCGCGGCAAATACACTCTGGATGGGCATGACGTTTCGGAGCTTTCGAAGGATCAACGAGCCGATATTCGCAATCTGAAAATTGGATTTGTCTTTCAGGGATTCAATCTGCTCTCCAGAACATCGGCATTGGAAAACGTCGAATTGCCGATGTTGTATGCCAACATTCCCACGGAAGAACGCCAAAAGCGCGCGCGCGAAGCTCTCACGGCTGTGGGATTGGCTGGTCGCGAAATGAATCATCCGAATCAGCTTTCGGGAGGCCAGCAACAGCGCGTTGCCATTGCTCGGGCCTTGGTCAATCGGCCGACCTTGATTCTGGCAGATGAACCGACGGGCAATCTCGATACTCGCACTTCGACTGAAGTCATGGAGATTTTCCAGCGCTTAAATCGCGAACAGGGAATTACCATTGTGCTGGTCACGCACGAACAAGACATCGCCGAATACACCAAACGAGTGGTGGTGTTCCGCGATGGAAAAATCCGGCGTGATTATCGGATTGATGAACCGCGCGATGCGGCGGAAGAAATGAAACAGTTGCCGCCGCCAGACGAGATTGACCAGGAGGAATAGGCAATGAACTTTCTGATAGTGTTTCGAGTTGCTTTTCGCGCGTTGGCTCGCAACAAGATGCGTTCGGCATTGACGATGCTCGGTGTCATCATTGGCGTCGCTTCGGTGATTGCGATGGTCAGCATCGGACAGGGGGCGCAGGCCTCCGTGCAGGAACAAATTGCCAGCGTCGGCACCAACCTGTTATTCGTGCGCGCCGGATCGCAAAACACAGGAGGCGTTCGCAGTGGAACTGATCAGGGCGGAACCAATACATTGACCGTCGAAGACATCGAAGCCATCAAACGCGAAGTGCCGAGTGTTTCCATGGCCAGCCCTTCCGTTCAATCGCGGTCGCAAATCGTGTTTGGGAATCAGAACTGGAACACACAGGTTCAAGGCGTCAGCGAACAATATCTGGAGATTCGGAAATGGAAAATGCAAACCGGCGCGTTTTTCACCGAAGCCGATGTGCGGACAGCGGCTCGCGTCGCCGTCATCGGCCAGACCATTGCCGACAACCTTTTTCCCGGAATTGATCCGGTTGGCCAGATGATCCGGGTTCGTGAATTGCCGTTTCGTGTGGTGGGCGTGCTGGCCGCCAGAGGGCAAGATCAACAGGGGCGCGATCAAGACGATCTGGTCATGGCTCCGTATACGACGGTGCAGAAAAAGCTGCTGGCCATCACGTACATTCAATTCGCCAACGTTTCGGCAATTTCGCCCGAAGCAACCAAACTGGCCGAACAGCAAATCTCCGAATTGCTTCGCCAACGGCATAAGCTGGCGCCAAATCAGGAAAACGATTTTTCGGTTCGCAACATGACGGATGTGGCCGATGCGGCGGATGAAACCAACCGAATCATGACCATGTTGCTGGGCAGCATTGCCGGAGTTTCGTTGTTGGTCGGTGGCATCGGCATCATGAACATCATGCTGGTTTCTGTCACCGAACGAACGCGCGAAATCGGCATTCGTATGGCGATTGGCGCTCGTTCGTCCATCGTCCAAACGCAGTTTCTGATTGAATCCATTGTGCTGAGTCTGGCGGGCGGCGCGATTGGCATTGCGGTGGGAGTCGGCATTTCACTGTTCATTCCCAAAATGCTCGGCTGGCCGACGCTGATTTCACCGACGGCGATTTTCGGTTCGGTGGTTTTCTCCGCCGCCATCGGCATCATTTTCGGATTCTTTCCGGCTCGCAAAGCGGCAGGCCTGGATCCGATTGAAGCGCTGCGTTACGAATAATTCTCTCAACAAAATAGACCGGATTTTCAGGATTCAGCAGGATTGGTCTTACGTTTGGCCATCCTGCCAGAGCCTGTAAATCCGGTCTAAATTTTGGGCTCAGCCGATTTGCCGTAACGCCTCATACAAGACAATCCCAACCGAGGTGGCCAGGTTCAGCGAGCGAATCGCCGGATTTGGCATGGGAATCGTCAGGCAATGATCCCAATTGGCGCGCAGCAATTCCTCCGGCAAGCCGCGCGTTTCCCTTCCAAATACCAAACAATCGTTCGGTTGATATTGCCAGTCGGTGTAGAGCCGTTCCGCTTTGGTGGTGAAGTAGAGAAAGCGGCAGGCAGGCAAGGTTTCATACAACGCTTCGATGTTTCGATGATAGAGGATTTCCACGTCGTCCCAATAATCCAACCCCGCTCGGCGAACGGCGGCTTCGTCGGTGCGAAAACCGAGTTTGCCAACCAGATGCAACGTCGTGAACGTTGCTCCGCACAGCCGGGCGATGTTGCCTGTGTTCGGTGGAATCTCTGGTTCGATCAATGCGACGTGGAAGTGGGAATGTTTGGTGTAATTCATGTCAATGCACTTTTCCGGCGACAATCATCCACGCGCTGGTTCCCATCGTTACCAACACAAGCACGGGTAAAAACCAAACGCCCAGTCCTTGCGCGCGGCCAAAGGCGACTTCGGTCATTCGCCACGTGATGTACGTGAACAACGCCGGCAATTCCAGAAACAGCAGGTGTAGCGGCAATTCCATCGCCGCTGGCATTTTGGGCGAACCTTTCAGTCGCGTGAAAATAAACCAGTTCAACGCCACAATCAGCGTTGCGATCACCGGCATCAGAAAGATCATCCAGCGCCCGCCCCAGTTGTCAGGTTCGCCGCTGATTCCAAAATGAACCGGAATTTTTTCCGGCAAACGAGGATAAGCTCCAAGTGCCACCCACCAACACAAGATCAGGAACACGATTGCCAGAGTGTCTATCAATAAAATCATTGGGCCTCCCTTGAAGTTTCAGTGTCGTGTCAGGGTGTTTCTTGTCGAAGCGAAAGCTTATGGGAGGCTTGTTCGTCGGGTCAAGACGGCGGTTGGCTCGGCGGCAAAACAACGGGAGCGAGTTCGATTTCTTGAAATCGAACTCGCTCCGTGTTTTGTGAGTTTGGTTGTTTTGATGAAGAGTTGCTACTCGAGAGAAGATGCCGTCGCTGCTTTGGCGTTGCCGGTTTTGGCAACTTTCTTTTCAGATTCACGCTTGGCAATTCGCGATTCGGTGTTTTTCAACACTTGATGCAGATACTTTTCATCGCCCAACTGAATGGCGGAAAGGTAGCTGTTGGCCCCGTATTTTTTGAAAAGCAGCGAACCGGGTTTCAGCTTGTCTTGGTTGTTTGCCGGGAACGTGTGGACGGCGATTTTGGCGTCGCCTTTCACCTGTTCGATCATAATGACTCCGTGCGTAACGCCACGACTGACGGCTTTGATCATGTATTCTCCAGCGGGCATCAATTTATCACCCACATAAAAATCAAATCCTACTTGAACTTTTTGAGACACAGCGATGCTTTGTGCGGATGCCGATACCACCAATCCAGCCAGGACAAACGCCGACAACGTCAGCATACGAACAACATTCTTCAACATGGTTTTTCTCCTTCTCCAAGTTTGCAATTGAGTAATTAAAGTTGATGAAAAACAGTCTTCAACGATGGCGACTGTTCTCATCTCTTCCCTTCGCGGCTTGCTTAACGGTCGCCTGCAAACCCGAGTTCTGAGAAGGAGCGGAAAAAGTGCTGAAAGAGAATTTTGTTTTCGGGTTTTCCGAGAACGGAAGCTGGTTTCTTGAATTGCATCAAGAATCCTGAAGGTCGTGTGGATTCGGCTTCCAGTAATGGCAGCGATAAACAACAAAGCGCGAAAGATGTAATCAACTTTCGCGCTTTGTAAAAAAGATGTTAACGGCTGATTGCCGAATGGATTAACCTTGAGAAATCAACTGCCGCAACACGTAAGGCAAAATGCCGCCGTGTTGGTAGTAGTCAATTTCAATGGCGGTATCAATGCGCAACTTGACCGCGATTTCTTCTTTCGATCCGTTCGCGCGATGAATGACCAGCGTCACATCCTGTTGAGGTTTGACGCCGCCATCCAGGCCGACGACATCAAACGTTTCAGAACCATCCAGCCCTAACGTCTGCGCCGTCACACCGTCTTTGAACTGCAACGGCAACACGCCCATGCCGACCAGGTTGCTGCGGTGAATGCGTTCGAAGCTTTGCGCAACGACGACTTTGACGCCCAACAGTCGAGTGCCTTTCGCAGCCCAATCGCGCGAACTGCCTGTGCCGTATTCTTGACCAGCAATGACGATCAGCGGGGTTCCCGCGGCTTGATGTTTGATCGAAGCGTCGTAAATGCTCATCACTTCGTCACCGTATTTCGTCACGCCACCTTCGGTTCCTGGAACCATCAGGTTTTTGATGCGGACGTTGGCGAACGTGCCGCGCGTCATCACACGGTCATTGCCGCGCCGCGAACCGTAACTGTTGAAATCCGCCTGCGTGACTCCATTTTCCAGCAGGTATTTTCCAGCAGGAGAAGAAGCTTTGATCGAACCCGCAGGCGAAATGTGATCGGTTGTTACCGAATCGCCGAAAATTCCCAACGGACGTGCGCCCGTGATGTTGCCAATCGTTCCGGCTTCCATGCCGAAGTTTTCAAAAAACGGCGGCTGTTGAATGTACGTGGAGCTTTCATCCCATTCGTACACATCGCCGACGCTGGAAGGAATTTCATTCCACAGCGGGTTTTCCGAAGTGAAGTCCGAATACAGACGACGATAAGTCGCCGCGTCCATTGCTGCGTTCAACACTGCGCCGACTTCCGCTGAGCTTGGCCAGATGTCTTTCAAATACACATCGCCGGTTGCGCCCTTGCCAATCGGTTCCGTAGCAAGATTGATGTCCACGCGTCCGGCCAACGCAAAGGCGACCACCAGTGGCGGCGACATCAGGAAGTTGGCTTTGATGTTTTGATGCACGCGCGCTTCAAAGTTGCGATTGCCCGACAACACCGAAGCGGCGATCAAATCGTTTTTGGTGACGACTTCTTCAATCTTCGCATCCAGCGGCCCGGAGTTTCCGATGCAGGTCGTGCAGCCGTAACCAACCACGTTGAAGCCAAGTTGATCCAGGTATGGCTGCAAACCAGT
>JAEUQP010000831.1 GCA_016789645.1 Acidobacteriota bacterium
CGGACGCGACGTTGTGCCGGAACTGCTGCTGAGACTGTTGGAGCTGGAAGACGCCGAGCGGGGTTCCGCTGATGATTGGCTTGCAGACCGTGTGGGCGCTTGGCTGTTGCTGGACTGGCCGTTGCGTTTTTTGCCAAACAACCCTCCACCAAAGACTTTGCCGAGCGCGCCGGTCAACCGCCACGAAGCGCGCGCTTGCTGTGGGACAACCGGTTTTCCAGCGACATCGGTGGGAGCAACAACTTCGCCGGTCAATTCGCGCATCTGGAGTTTCAACTCTTCCAGCATTTCGGCCATCGTCGAAAACCGGTCTTTCGGATTTTTGGCCAACGCGCGATCAATGATGGCTTGCAGGCGATCCGGCGCGACCGGGCAATCATCGCAAATCGGATCAGGGTCGTTGTTGATGACTGCGTGCAGAATTTCGATCCGATGCCGACCGATAAACGGCTGACGGCCGGTGACCATTTCGTACAGCAACACGCCCAGACTGAACACGTCCGTTCGATGATCCACGCGCTCACCGACAGCTTGTTCCGGCGACCCGTACCCCATCGTTCCATACGGCACGCCAAGTTCAGTCATGGATTTATCCGGATCATACACTTCGTCGCTGCCCAGCATTTTGGCCAGGCCGAAATCCAGCACTTTCACCTGTCCCTGATCGTTGACGATGATGTTCGACGGTTTGATGTCGCGATGCACGATGCCGCGCGCGTGCGCCGCCACCAGCGCATCTGCGATTTGAATGGCGATGGAAAGCGCACTGCGAAGTTCCAGCGGTTTCCCGCCAACGACCTGTTTCAAGGTTCGTCCGGGAATGAACGGCATGACGATGTAAAACCAGCCTTCGCTTTCGCCGATGTCGAAAATGGCGCAGATGTTGGGATGATCGAGCACGGAGGCGAGTTTGGCTTCGCGCTCAAATCGGCGGCGAGCCGTCTGGCTGGCGGCGAGTTCGGGCAGCAGGGTTTTCAGAACAACCGGACGATTCAGGCGGGTATCTTCGGCCTTGTAAGCCGTCGCCTGCCCGCCCTGTCCAAGCTGTTCGATAATGCGGTAGTGAGAAAGTATCTTGCCGGGCGCGAGCGGGGTCATTCGGAATCCTCTTTTAGTTGTTTGTTTGCTTTACATTGATTGTTCGATTGAGTGGGTGCGCCGAAGTTGCACACGGCGCAAGGGTCATCGAAAGCCAAGCCGTATGCTACTACCCGATGCTGACCGCTTCAAGATGCCCATTGAAAAGAGTTGCAACTGCGCCCAATGAAGAGAATTGATGATTAATGGCTGAGCACACACGCCTTTGCGGGCAAGGCAGTGAGATGCGGTGCAAGGTATGAACTACTTCAACCGCTCTAATTTGCCTTTACGGCGAACGATATTCTTGTAATCCCACTGAATTTCACGAGCCTCTGATAACCACTTGCTCAACAGCTCTGTGTCTACCTGCTCTGAAGTCGTATACCTCGCCTCTGCCGCCTGGAATTTTCCCTCTTTTTCCAGACCGGGAGTTTCAAAAGACTGGCCACTCCAGAAAAGCAGACGAACGCAGTTTTTGAGCTTGCTGTACCCGACAATGGGATTGCCATCCAGAAACCAGACCGGATGCGCGTGCCAAACCTTGTTTTCGGCTTCCGGCAAACCACGCTCGATCTCTGTTGCCAGCAGATCACAGATTTGGCGATCGCTGGCAACCTGGGATGCGTTGTAATTTTTCGTATCAGTATGCATATTCCTCACGCTCATTAAGCGCTCACGCTTCCGCTGGCTTGCGCAAAATCTTGTCCATTGTTTTTCCTTTCGCCAACTCGTCAATCAGCTTATCCAGGTAGCGAACTTCCCGCATCAGAGGGTCTTCGATTTCTTCTATTCGGACACCACAAATCACCCCTTTGACCAACGCGCGAGAAGGATTCAACCGTGGAGCATCCGCAAAAAAGGTTTCAAAGTCGGTTTTGTTTTTCAGTTGTTCTTCAAGTCCCTGCTGACTGTAGCCGGTGAGCCAGCGAATGATTTCATCCACTTCGGCTTTCGTACGCCCTTTTTTCTCCGCCTT
>JAEUQP010000858.1 GCA_016789645.1 Acidobacteriota bacterium
CCCATGTAAGCGCGAGCGTATTTCGGATCGAGCGCAATCGCCTGTTCCAACAAGATGACAGCTTCTTCGACAGCTTCGCGTTCGCCGGACATCAATTTGGCTTCGGCTTTGGAGGCGGCTTCGTAGGCTTCCAGAACGTCGGTTTCTTTTTGCTCGATGACTTCGCGTTCGCCGCTCTTCAAACTCAGATCCAGGCCTTGTGACAATTCGTAAACGATCTTGTCCTGCAATTCGAAAATGTCGTCCATCTTGCCGTCAATTTTGACGGTGCGAAAAACCTCGCCGGTTTCGACTTCGACGACGCGCGCCGTGATGCGCAGCATCTGGCCGATCTTTTGGTATCCGCCGGTCAAAATCCAACGCGCGCCGATTTCGCGTCCCAAACTGGTGGCCATCGTCGTGTCGAATTCGGCGTCGGCGGGAACTCCCAAGCGGCGCAAGGTTTCGTACACGCGTTCGCGTCCGATGACGGTAATGCCTTCGATCTTTTTCAGGTCAGCGGTGACGGTTTCGGCAATGCCGCTACCCAGCCAATCATCCGCAGGGTTTTGCGTGACATTGTTGAAACTCAGTACGGCGACGCTTTTGCCTGCGCGTTTGCTGAACGTGTTGGTTCCGGGCGCTCTTGCAGGCAACGATTGAGTCGCATATCCGACGTTGGTTTCGTAGGAATACGTCGGCAACGGCAATCCCTGTTGAACGGCTTCCAGATCGTCCAGCAAATGGCGCATCGTCCGGTACCGCCGCGTAGGGTCTTTTTCCAGCATCCAGTGAACGATGCGTTCCAGATCGGCGGTGACTTGATTGTTGTAAGTGCTGATTGGCGGCGGATCGGCGTGCAGAATGGCGTCAATCGTCGCCGGCATGGAATTGCCCGAAAACGGCAATCGTCCGGCCAGCAATTCGTAAAACATCACGCCCAGCGAAAACATATCGCTGCGCCCGTCCACATCTTTGCCCAACGCCTGTTCCGGCGACATGTAGGAAAACGTCCCCAGCACCATGCCCGGTTGAGTTTTCAGCACTTCGGTTTGCAACAAACTGGCCGTGTCTCCATCAAAATCCACCAGAGGATTGTATTTGGCCACGCCGAAATCCAGCAGTTTGACGCGATGATGTTCGCTCAGAATGACATTGGACGGTTTGATGTCGCGGTGAACGATTCCCCGGTCGTGCGCTTCGGCTAGCGCATCGGCGATTTGCAACACGACTTCCAGAGTTTCGGGCAGGGAAAGAGTTTGTGCGGCCTGTTTCAACGTGTGGCCGGGCACGTATTCCATGGCGATGAAACTGTATCGTTCGCCTTCACGAATGAACTCGTCAATTTCGTAAACGGTGGCGATGTTCGGGTGATTGAGCGCCGATGCCGCCTGGGCTTCGCGCAAAAATCGCTGCCGCATTTGTTTGCGCTGCTCGTCGTTTTTGCTGTCCTGGTCGAGCATCAATTTCAACGCGACGTGGCGATGCAACTTGGTGTCTTCAGCCTTGTACACTTCGCCCATTCCGCCTACGCCCAGACGCTCCAGGATTTTGTAATGTGAGATAGTTTCGCCGACCATAAATTGAATCCAAGTGCCGCTAACGAACTGCCGTTCAAGGAAGTTTCATTCTGCGTGACGCTGCCGTTTTTTACCAGTCATCGTACCGGCGAAAAAATTTTCACTGTGTTCGTACGGTTACATTCGGGCTGATTGAGCTGCACATCAATTTTTCAGATTGCCAGTCAAAATGGCGTTGTGGATAATCATCGCGTCGAATTGACACGGAGGCGTTATGCCAATAACAAGAAGAAAAAAAGTTGAGCAAGCAAATCCACGGCACGTCTGGTGGATAAAGTCGCTCGAAGATTTGGACGTCGAGATTGCCACAGACGAAGAATTAACAGCCGAAGAAAAACAGTTCCTGCTTGAAGAACTGGATCAGCTTTCGGATGACGAATGGGAGCCGATTACCGTTGTTGGTGAACCGGTTTCCGCAACTATTCTCAAAGACCGCCGGTAAGGATTGATGATTTGGTTCACTGATGCCAGCCCCCTCGTCAAACGATACGTCAACGAAACCGGCAGTCAATGGTTTCGCAGCGAACTCTCAAACCATCAAATTGTCATTGCGCAAATCACTTGTGTCGAACTGATCGCCGCGCTCACCCGGCGATTTCGTAAAGGCGAAATCACAAAACTTGCCTTGTACCAGGCCCGCAAACGCTTTCTCATTCATCGCGCCCATCTGGAATACGAGATTATCGAAACCAACGATAAAGTTATAGAAGAGGCAATGCGTATAGCCTTTACTCACGGACTCAAGGCGTATGATGCCGTTCAATTGGCGACGGCGATGGTGGCGGCCAAACAGTTTGATACCAAACGATACGTGTTTGTCGCTGCTGACCATCAATTGC
>JAEUQP010000879.1 GCA_016789645.1 Acidobacteriota bacterium
TGATCCAGTCCGACAAAATCGTTTTGTTGCCCGGCGTACGTCACTTCGACAGCCGCGCCGCCAACCGAAGCCGACACCGCCATCAAGCTGCTGCGAGCGCGCCAGCCTGAGCCATACAAAATCAAAAACACCAGTTCATTCGGATTGCTCAGATCGAGCGGAACGGCAACGACGCGGTTTTGCGCCGGGTCGAAGCGCGCGATTGGTTCATACACCTGTTCGCCATTGGCTTTGATGCGGAGCGCGACGGCTGCCGCCAGGCCTCGCCCACTGGAATCAGCGGAAAACACTCCCGGCGCAACCGGCGCGACATAAAGTGGCTCTTGAATCGTCCGGCCATCGCTGGTCGTGACGGTCAGCGTAATCATTCCAAGCGGCATAGTATTGTTGAGGCTGTTCAGGAGTTGGGCATTGATCTGGTTGGGCGAAACGAAAAAGAGCGGGAGCGGAGGACTGAGGTCTGTTCTGGTAATAATGACGCGCGCGCCCGCCAGTGTCGTAGGCAAGGGTGTGGTGTTGGCGACGGCGGTGGTATTGGAAAACCCTTCCCCGAAAATCGCGATGATGGATCCGCTGGCCAGGTCGCCGCCGCGATACGAACTGGCGGAAACGGCTGCAAATCTGCTCGGCGGGACAAACGCCTGAGACTGAAAAGTCGGATCAAACAATTCCGCTTCGGGCACGACTTGTTTCGTGACCGTCGTTCCCTGCGTCGCGGGCGTGACACCACTGACGGCTAACACCTTTCCATCAGGCAGTTTAATGGCTGAATGCAAATCTCGCCGGCGGCTGAGCGACCCTGTGTTGATAAATGCTCCGACTCCGCCATCGGCCATTGGGTCGAACAATTCCGCAGAGCTTAAGGGGCCTTCACTATCAGCGCCGCCGGCAATCAAGACCCGTCCGTTATCCAGCAACGTCGCCGAATGATTGTGGCGCGCAATCCATAGCGTTCCCGTTGCAATCCATTGTTCGGTCGCGGGATCGAAAAGTTCCGCGTTGAACAGCCAGCCGGAGTTGTCGCCACCGGCCACCAACACCTTGCCATTGAGCAATCGTGTCGCCGTATGGCGGCGGCGCGCCGTTGCCATCCCTGCGACCGGGCGCCAATTTCCCGTTGCCGGATCATACAATTCAGCGCTTGTCGTTGCCGAGCCGTTGTTTTCTCCGCCCACCGCCAGCACGTTGCCATTCGCCAATACCGTCAGCGTGTGAAATCGCCGCGCAACGTTCATCGCGCCCGTGGTTGTCCAACGATCCATCGCCGGATCGTACAACTCCGCGCTGCTGAGCGTTCCGCTGTCATTCGATCCTCCGGCGACCAAGACTTTGCCGTTGGCCAACAAAACAGTTTGATGCCATTGACGCGGCACGCTCATATTGCCCGCGGCGCTCCAGGCGTTTGTTGCGGGGTTGAAGAGTTCCGCTCCGGACAAAGCGGCGTTCGTGACGGATTCGCCGCCCGCGGCCAAGACCAGTCCATTGGGCAATAACGTAACGGTGTGGCGATGCCGTGCGACGGCCAGATTGTTTACCGTTTGCCAGCCATTTTTGGGGTCGAACACGCGGGCGTTGGCTTGCGCCAGAAAATTTCCAGTGACGGCGGAGGGAACGGCGCCGCCTGTGACCAAAACCTTTCCGTCTGCCAGGGCGGTCGAGGCGTGATCCAGACCGGCGCTGTAAGACGACGTCAACGACCACTGCCCCGAAATCTGAACGGGACTCAGGGCAGGATCAAACAGTTGAACCAATCGCAATGGCCTGTCGTTGCGGCCTCCTGTCAACAAGGCTTTGCCATTGGGCAAGGCGGTGAGAGTTGCAGAACCGGCGAACTGGCGAGCAACAAACGTCCAGCGTCCGGTGTTGAAATCGTAAAGCTCTCCCGAAGCGACAAACAGCACACGCCCATCCGAAAGTTGAGCCACCTGACCTCGCGTAATGAGGTGAGAAGAATTGGAAGCTTCCGCAAAACCCCACACACCCGTCGCCAGGTCATAAAGTTCCGCCGTTCGACTGGTAAGAGTGAAGCTGGTGAGGGATGAATCAGCCGTGCCGCCCGCAACCAGAACGCGTCCGTTTGGCAAGTACGCGGCAAAGTGCCTGTACCGCGGAACTCTCAAACTGCCTGTGCGCGTCCATTGACCGGTTTCAGGGTCATATAACTCTGTTACGACGGGCTGTTCCTGACGATTGATTCCTCCCGCGGCCAGCACCTTGCCATTGGGCAACAACGTGGTGGAATGATCGCTTCGTCCGAAATTCATTGCTCCAGTCGCGGCCCAGGTTCCTGTCGCCGGGTCGAACAATTCCGCACCGTTTCGAGCGAAGGTCAAAATCCCGGCTTGCCCGCCCGTAACCAGCACTTTGCCGTTCGCCAACAACGTAACCGAACCTCTGTCGTAACTTCCGGACGTGGAACCGGTTTGAAGTGTTGTCGGTCCGGTCAACCTCCACTGGCCGGTCGCCGGATTGAAGGTTTCGGCGCTTTGTTTGTTGATGACCAACACTCTGCCGTCTTTCAACGCCACCGCGTGATGATCGGAACGCGCCTCGTTCAAATCTCCCACCGTTGTCGAACGACCGGTTGCCGGATCGTAAATCTCAGTGCTTTTGAGTTCGCGGTTGGCGCTGTCTCGCCCGCCTGCAATCAACACGCGTCCATCGCTCAACAAAGTGGCGGAATGAGCGGAACGGGCAACATTCAAACCGTTCACGGCCGACCAGCCTCCAATCAACTGCGCTGGACGTGCCTTGACGAACCAAGCTTTCGTGGCATTTCCAAATAAACTGACTGCCAACATCAGCGGCAACACACAACCCATTGGCCGCAACAGACGAAAATATTTCTTGGGCATTGAAACCTCTCAACAGCAGGGGTGGCCGATGTGGATTGATTGAGTAAGTGAACAGGATTCAGGAGTCTTGAGCTGAGAGCCGGCAAGACTCATCGTCGCGTTTGGACGTAATGGTTCAACGTGCCAGAAAGCGCTTCAGACCATAGCGCTTTCTTCCATCATCACCAACGCACCATGCCAGCGCGCGCCCAACGGAATCGGCTCGTAGGCTTTTTCACGGCGAATCGCAAATTCCAATGATTCGTCCACTGCGCTGCACAAATCCACATGAACGCCAGCACTGAGACAGGCTTCCAGATGAGTGGTCAGAATTTCTTCGGCCCAGGCAATTTCTTCTTCAGTGATTCGGGAAATCGAATTCTTTCCGCCGTCGGCCATGGCCAATCGTTTGATACGGGAATCCAGCAATCGCTTCGCCAAAGATGCAGCGTGGGGATGTTTCATAAAGCCTTTCAACCCTTTCGTTGATTTGATTGATGTTGGTTTTCCGCAACCGTCACTGGTCAAAGTGGGCGCATACTACTTCTGTGATCGAACTGATTCAAGATCATTTTCTGTAAAATCTTCGGGCAGCAAGATCAGATCAATCATTGGCCAGGAATTTCGTATTCTTCCTCACTCAAAGAACCTAAAATCCAATTGGTGGATTTGGGCAGTGAAGCAAACTTGATGGCAACTTCGGCCTTTGTCAGGTAAAATGCGCACGCTTTTCCTGAATTGTGAATAGAAAGTTGCGGTCATTCTCGATTCTGACGGAATTACAGCGACTGGCTTGGAGGCTTGAATCAAGCGGAATTTTGCCAGCCCTCAATGCATTTCTTTCGCAATTTGCAACCCGCTAAATTCAGAAACTGACAAACAATCCCTATTATGCTGACTATCGGAATTCATTACGCTGGGACAATCGCGTCGCTGGATATGCGCGGCAAGTTCATCAAAGGCCAGGGCGGTTTCCAATTGCAGATGCTGATTGACAAAGTGCTCTCTGCGGGCACGACCAAAATTCTGCTCAACCTGACCGAAGTGCCCATCATTGACAGCATGGGCATTGGCGAAATTGTCCGTGCATTCAAAAAAGTCGGCGAAGCCGGCGGCGTGCTCAAACTTGTCGGAGTCACCGACCGCGTTTACGGCGCGTTGAAAATCACTCAATTGCTGGATTTGATCGAGAGCTACAAAACCGAAGAAGACGCATTGGCCAGTTTCGGCAAAGAAAAGAAAAGCAAAGGCAAAAAGAAAAAAGGCGATGACGAGGAAGAAGCCTCCGATGCTGCGGAAGAAGATTCGGACGAATAATCGCCACGCCGAAGCGAAAACAAAAAAGCGAAGAGCAAAATCATTCGACGTTGCTCTTCGCTTTTTTATTGAACACCGGGGGTTTCTTATCTTGCCGTGACCGCGTAATACCCTTCTTTATGCTGCACCTTCAGGCTTGGCAATCCGCGCGGCGGTTTCACATTGACCTTGATCTTGTGCCACTGGCCATCTTTTTTGATGTTGGTGGGCATGTAACCGATGCTGTATTGATTGCGAAGCTCCAAGGCAATTCTGGTCGTTGCGTCTTCCAGTTCCGCCGCTGAACGCGGGAAAAACGCTTTGCCACCGGTAACCTGAGCGATTTCTTCCAGAATTCCCTGCCCCTGCATTTCCAGCGTGCCGCCTGCTCCGCCGCCAAGTTCGACAATGCCGATGCAATAAATCTGGACTCCGGCTTCCTTGAGCAGTTTGCGCAACTCACCATACGTGTAGCGGGAAGAGTTATCCTGCCCATCCGAAATCAACAATAAGGCGCGTTTGGTATGGCGTCCCTGCTTCACTTTTTCGATTCCCAGATAGGCCGCATCGTATACCGCTGTCTGCCCTTTGGGATCAACCAGATGAAGCTTGTTGGCCAATGTGTCGCCATCGGTAAATTCAGCCAGCAGATTGGCGCGCTGGTTAAATCCAACCAGAAAGAAATCATCGTCACTGTGACTGGTTTGAATGAATGCTCGCAGGGCGTCACGCGCGCGGTCAAGTTTGCCTTTCATACTTCCAGAAACGTCAAAGACAATGCCTAAGCTAACGGGAACGTCGTCGTTGCTGAAGTGGGTAATTTCCTGTTTCACCTTGTCTTCGAAAACTTCGAAGTTTTGTTTGTTCAATCCAGTCACCAAACGGCTGTATGGATCGGTAACGGTGACAGTCAGCGAAACAAGTTCAGTGCTGATTGGCCCTTCCTGAAATGGCTTTTGATCTGTATTGGCTGTCGGGCGTTGCGGATTTTGCTGCCCTTGAGCTTGAGTCGTGGTTTGCGATGAAGCTTTCGCTTCTTGCTCCTGTTTCTCTCCAGCTTGCTGCGGGGTTTGCTGCGCAGAAACTGCCGCCAAGCAAAGCAGCATGAAGGAGAACGCCAGAACCATTAATCGCGAAAAAGAGTTCTTTGACATCGTGACCCCCTTCAGACATCCCGCATCTAAGCGGGGAAATAAAATGGTGAAGAAGACGTTTTCTCAGGCGACACATACGCCAGCAAGAAAAGATTTCAGAATATATGCGACAACCGAAAACTTTGTTTACTGGAACCTGAGAATAGTTCGATTGATTCGCGGGGACGACTCGGGCGGCATTGTAACCAGAGATGAGGAACAGGTGCAATCACCCTGCTCAAGCCGAAAGAAGTTTTTACAATAAAATCAATGCGTCCAGGACGCCGGAGCTCTGTTCACTTACTGGTTGGGTGATTTGCCAACAACGATAGAGATTTCCCGTTCGCCGGAATCGAACATCAATCCGGTTTCCGCATCGAGAATCCTGAATTCAAAGATGGCCGGTGCTGACAGTTTGCCGGGAAGCGTGATCAGAAAATCGAACGAACCGGCAGTTTCATCCGCACCAATGGTTTTCTGATCGCTGAAAATGGTCTGGCTCTGAGCATCGCGAACAGAAACTTCCAGCCTGAAACCCGCCCGAGCAGTACCTTCCGTCAAAACAGTCAGGCGAACGGTTTCACCGGGTTGATAGGATTGGCGATCCAGGCGAATGTCTTTGACTGTTACGGAATCTTCTGCCATCAACACGTTCAAATCCAATTCTCCCTTTGCCAGCAAAGTTCCTTCTTTGCTCGTGATTGTGTAATTGACGGTGTTGCTTTCCAGCGACTCCGGCAGTTTGAAATCCACCTGAGAATGCAGATTGATCGAAACGGGCTTTTGGTCTTTCAGCTTTGCCGCAGAAATGGACAACGTAGCGTAAGAAATCGGTCGTTGCGCCCGTAGTTCGAACGAGAGGATGATGGATTCGTTCGATTCGTTCCCAGCCAGCACACGCGCTTTAACCTGAATGCCGGTTGCCACTTTCGCAAATTCCACGGCGTTGGTGCTAGCCGGAATGGGAGAGCTGTTGCCGGTCGAGCTATTCGCAGCGCTTTTTGCGGCTGACGGCTGCACGGGCCTCAACGCGATAGACGTTGCAGGCGTCGGGTCTGAAGTTGAACGCAACGGAGCGATTCGGAAAAACAATCGGACTCCACGCTGGTCATAAATCGCCAGCGCGTAATGATCTCCCGAAGGCGTGGCGCCAGTGATTTGCAGCAGGCTGATTTCCTGCCCCGGAAGCGTCAACGAAACAAATCCAATCTCTTTTTGCTCTTCGCTGCCGCCCAGGCTGATTCTGGCGATACCACGAAATTCGCCTGGCGAATTGTTGCTCACCACCAACCGCAATCGTCCGCCATTGTTTTCCAACCATCCATTCAACGAAGCGCGTTGCGTTTGTGCCTGATTCTGAAGCGTGGCCTGCTCGACATTACGCAAATGCGACAAGACAGACGGTGTTCCTGCCGCAAAAGCAGACCCCATCAATATCAACTTGCAGATTTGAGTAATCACAAAAAACATATAGGCAGTTGGCGATACTCCGTAAGGCTCTGTTTGGATTACCTCCAAACCTTGCCGGGGAAACCATCGCCAACTGCCATTGTACTTGGTTTGAATTTGAAACGAGAACGTCTTTTATTCAGGTTCGCCGTTGATGACCTTGTTCATGCGGGCAATGATGCCGCGCCGTGAACGGCCATTGAGAATCTGCCTGGCCCACACGGTGAACAACGCTTCCATTTCCTGAACCGAATAATCCTGCGGATGGCTGTCACGGGCATTGATGTCCAGAACGATGCGATTGAATCGCATTTTGACGCCAGCCACATCCACATCCATCCCGGTGATTTCCAGATGTAGCACCGGAGGTTCCGTCGCTTTTTGGAACGTAGCGATCACATCTTTTCGGGTGATATTGGCCGGAACGGAGTTGAGCGCTTTGCCAGCCATGGAAGCGATTTTCTGACGTGCATCTTCAGGAATCGCATAAGTAAGAGTGCCTGCGACGGTGTCGTCAGAGTTAGCCGCCGTCACGGTGAAAGCGACTTTGCCGCGGACGTCATACGCATCGGCTTCGCCGCTTTTCAACTTGGCGATGACCAGCTTTTGCGCTGTCGTAAACGCGACGGCTTTGGGCGTGGCCTGCTGGGCGTTGGCAACAACGCTCAGTCCAAGCAGACAAGCCAAGGCAACAAGAGTTTTCGTAAATTTGGTGTTCATAGACTGTGTTTCTACCTCCAAAACGTGTATTTGATTCAAGGGGGTTTTCCGGATTAGCGCGAGACGAAAATCAGATCGGCCATTCGGATTCGACAAAGATTGTGAGTTTGGGGCAACAAAGGGGCGTAGCTTACGGTTTCACCGGCTTATTTTCAACAGCTTCTTCGGTCGGCTCAGGCGGTGCCAGCAAGCGGTTGATGGCAGCAATGACGCCTTGCCGCTGCCGTTTGACATTGATTTGCCGCGTCCAACTGCAAAAAAGCTGATTCATGTGCTCCGCTGTTTCATTGATATTCAAAACAACGCGATCAAACAGCAATTGAGCGCCCGCAACCTCGACCATTTTCGCTGCTATCAGCAACTTGATCTGCGGACATGCGGTGCCGCGTCGAAAACTCGCCGTCAACTCATTCACACTGACTCTGGTCGGAACGTTGTTCACCGACAGATTGGACGATTGCGCAATCTTGTTTCGCGCCTCGACAGGTAAATCAAAGACTAGCGTTCCCGTGACAGTGTCATTTTCGTTGGCGCGAACGACTGTAAATGTCGCACGTCCGAACACGGAAAAACTCGTTCCGTCAGCCAGTTTCAATTGCGCGCTGACGGTTTTCGGAGTGGTCGGGAATCCCGTCGCCGGTTTGACTTGCGCGACGGATGAACACACAACCACTGGCTCAAAGCCGTGCGCCATCATTGAGGCGAACAACAAAATGCCATTGGCCAACATTCGGTTCATCTTTTTCCGAACCTTTGAAAACCGCGCCCATCCGGGGAATTCAGCAACACGGAATTCGTACTTGCAATGGAGATTCTTCAGGGAGTCGAGTACGCCAAACTGTGAAGTGAGGCTAGCGCACATTCAACCAATAAAAGCAGACGGCATCGCCAAAGTTCGCTGACAAGCCGTGAGGTAAAAATATGATTGCGATGCGCCTGCCGAAAATCTCCCAGTGAGTCTGACTTTCGCTACAGACGCATCGCTGACTCAATCGTGCTTCACGCTACAGGCCAGAAGATGTTTCATTATTTTTAAGGGACCAGGGCCAAAAAGCTCAGTCGGATAAAATCAAAGAGAGGTATTCATTCAGACGAGCAATGGTAATTTGTTCACCGGAAACCTTGTTTTTGAAAACAAACCAAGTCACATCGCCACTGGCGATCTTTTTCAGAATCAGTTCGGCAATCGGTTGTGGTTCAAGCATGGTGTTTTGGCTCAAACTTACGCGCGCGCGCGCCATTGCCCCATCAGTCAAAAACCCGTGCTCGGGCAACTGCGGCCATCCGACCTCAACGGTGAGGGTGCGAAATCTGAATCGAGCACCGAATCGTTCGCCAGCCATCGTGGTGTTTTCGACTTTGAACTGCCAGGGTTGGCTGCCAGTTTGAATTCCAACATGGTCGGGCTGAAGCATCAACCGGCGATTGGCATCGGCGCATAATTGCGTCAACGAATCCAGCAACCATTGTTTGCCACGTTCGCGCAACTGATCGTTGGCCGCTCTCAAAGCCAGATATTCGGCAGCGTAATCTTTTTCCTGCATTGTTAAGTGGTGATCAAATTTCGTGGCGGTTCATCAACGCCTTGTGCATGGTGACTTCGTCGGCATATTCCAAATCGCTGCCAACCGGTAATCCCATGGCAATTCGCGTAATGCGAAACCCCAGCGGTTTGAGCAATCGCCCCAGGTAATTCGCCGTCGCTTCGCCTTCGGTGTTTGGATTTGTGGCCAGGATGATTTCCTTGACGATGCTTTCGCCTGTTTCGTCCGGGCGAAG
>JAEUQP010000883.1 GCA_016789645.1 Acidobacteriota bacterium
ATGTTCTGAACCGGTTTGGTGGACTGGCTAAACGCCGACAGTGAAATCAGGCAAAGCAAAGTTGAAAGGCTGACAAAACGACCAAAGCGCATTGGCGGCTTCCTCTTGAGTATCGAAAAGTGCATCAGGCAGCTTTCAGTGGTCTAATCCGTGAGTATTCCTGACGATTGATTTCCAGGGTTTCCCATATGTCTACAGCCTGCTGCAGATTCATCCAGAACTCAGGCGTCGTCTTAAACACCCTCGCCAAACGATGAGCCATGTCTGGTGTCAGCGATCTGCGTTCGTTCAGCAAATCACTGATCGAGCGACGTGAAACGCCAAGCCGCTCCGCAAGCTCTGTTTGAGTCAAATCAGTCGCAGGAACAATTTCTTCACGCAAAAGCTCGCCCGGATGAGTCGGTCGTCTTTTCCTGCCGTTAAGCATAATTCCTCCTCAATGGTAATCCTCAAGGTTTACATCCATTGCATCTCTGCCGGCAAATTTGAACGTGACGCGCCAATTGGCATTCACCCAAATTGACCAAGTGCCCATTCGATCACCTTTCAATTCGTGCAATTTGAATCCAGGTAAATCAAGGTCGGTAACCACAAAAGCGGCATCAATGGCATCAAGACGGATTCGGATACGAGAAGCCAGGTCTGGCGGGATTCCTTTCTTACTTCCCGTTTCAAAGAAGTCTCTCAATCCTTTATCCGCCCACGATTTGATCATCTGTCACTCCAACCGAAACTCGCCCCCGGCTAGATCCGATCAAAGCGAACGAACGAATCCGGCCCGCCTTCGACGTGGACGGTGTCAACGAAGCGTACGTGCATGGTTTCAGTCGTCATCACCAACGATTGCGTTCGTTTGCCGGTGCCGAAAAATCGGACGCCGCGCAGAATGGTTCCGTCGGTGACGCCGGTCGCGGCGAAAATAATTCGTTTGCCCGGAGCCAGTTCGTTGGTATCGAACACGCGCGAAGGGTCTTTGATGCCCATGCTGGCCATGCGATCGGCAATGTCCGGCGCAATTTTGGAGCGTTCTTCTTCTTCCAGTTGTTCGGGCATCATAAACCGCGCCTGGATTTCTCCGTTCAGACATTTCATCGCGGCGGCGGTAATGACGCCTTCCGGGCCGCCGCCGATTCCCATCAGCGCGTGAACGCCCGAACCGGCAACCGCGGCGGAAATTCCCGCCGACAAATCGCCGTCGGAAATCAGTCGAATGCGGGCGCCTGCGTCCCGAATGTCTCTGACCAATTGGCGATGGCGCGGACGATCCATGACGACGATGGTCAAATCTTCGACTTTGCGTTTCAATCGGGTGGCAATCGCGTGAAGGTTATCTTTGACGGGCGCGTCAATGTCCACAGCGCCTTTGACCGATGGGCCAACCACCAACTTTTTCATGTACACATCCGGCGCGTGCAGCAACCCGCCTTTTTCCGCCGCTGCCAACACGGCAATGGCGTTGTCGGCCCCGGTCGCACAGAGATTGGTTCCTTCCAGCGGATCCACAGCAATATCCACGTGAGGATATTTGCCCTCGTTACCGGATTTCGCGCCCATTCCGACGCGTTCGCCAATGTACAGCATCGGAGCTTCGTCGCGTTCGCCTTCGCCAATGACAATGGTTCCTTCCATCGGAATGGTGTCCATCACCTCGCGCATCTTTTCGACGGCGACCTGATCGCTGTATTTGCGTTCGCCTTGTCCCATGGTGCGGGCGGCTTCGATGGCGGCGGCTTCCACCACACGAAGAAAATCAAACAGCAGATCGTGTTCCAACGGACGTCCGGCTGAAATTTGTTCGCTCATATTCCAGAACTCCTCTTGTTGGGCGAGCAATGGCAACGCCCCGTAAGCAACAACGGGCAAGCAGTCTAAATCAGAACAAGTAACATTGGGACAGAGTGTAAGAAAACAGGATGAACAAGATTTTTGACAGGATTGACAGGAACATTAGTGGTTGGGGCCAACCCGCCAAGCCTGAATCCCGTTCATCCTGAACAAAATCCTGT
>JAEUQP010000908.1 GCA_016789645.1 Acidobacteriota bacterium
CCGAACCCGACGAAGTCGCAGAAATCCTGAACGCCATCAATTCGTATTTTCCCGAAGCCAACCTCGATCCGTCGGACGTGATTTCGGCGTGGGCGGGGTTGCGACCGCTGATTTCCGACGCCAACGCCAAAGACACGACCAAGGTATCGCGCAAAGAAGAAATGATCGAAACCGCCGACGGATTGATTTCCATTGGCGGCGGCAAGCTGACGACCTACCGCGCGATGGCCGAACACGGCATTGATCTGGTCTTGAAACGGCTGGGCCAATCTGCCGACAACCGAACGACCAGAGACGTTCCCATCAGTGGCGGCGAAATGAGCCGCGTCGAACTGGATCAAACCGCGAAACAACTTGCCAGCCATTACAACCTGCCGATGGATGTGACGCGGCATCTGGCGTTCAGCTACGGATCGAATTTCGATGCGCTGATTCGGTTGATGCTGGACGACGAACGATTGCGCGAACGCCTTGTCGCCGATTTGCCCGTAGTCAAAGCCGAAGTTGTTTACGCCGCACGCCACGAACTGGCCGTCAGTTTGACCGATGCGCTGACGCGACGCACTCGCTTGGCGATGCTGGCCGGAGCGGCTTCATTGGAGATTGCTCCGACGGCAGCGGAGTTAATGGCTGCTGAACTCGGTTGGGACGAAGCAGAGACGGCGCGGCAATTGGATTTGTTTGCCGCCGAATTTGCGCGCGAATATCAGGTCAAATGAAAGGCGGCAGAAGCTTTTTCAGCCGCTACCGCCTGGCGGGTTATTGTTCGACGATGTCTTTTTTCAGGCTGGCGATTGCGCCCAGTGTTTCTTCTTTTTCCTTCTTCGACACTTTGAATTTGTCCAGCGTGGCGGTCAGATGCTTGACCGAAGCATCCCAGTCTTTATCGGTGATCTTCAAACCTTTGTGAACGGTTTTCATGTCTCGACCGATGTAAATGCACGGGCCGCCGGTGGCAGCGCACAATTGATCCAGCACCAATTGGCGAATGCGTTTTTTGCTGTCGTCACTGGCACCGACGAAAAAGCGGCCAATGTCTTTATCCGAAGCCAGTCGCCCGATGAAATCATCTGTCACCGCCGCCAGCGCGTCATAACCGCCCAGCCGTTGGTAAAGAGATTTGTTTTGAGCCTGAGCCGTCATCGAAATTGCCAGCACGGCCAGCCCCACGAAAAGAAACATGGATTTCCTGAACGAAAGAAGTTTTCGCATCGGCTTTGTCCTCCTGAATTGTTGATGGTGATACTGCTGTTTCAACGCTCAGTACGCTCAGCAGTGACAGGCTGGATTTCAGGAGACTGAAAATTTTCAGAACGAAACGGTTGCCACAGTATCCACGCGCAAGACGGATTCCTGCTGAAAGGCCAGTTTGTAGGCTGTGCGGATTTCTTCGATCTTGCGGTGGGCGTCGCGCAAGCTTGCCGGGTAAAACAGGATCAATTGCATCGAACGCTCTTTGATGATCGTGCCGGTAGCATCCAGATACTGGCCGCGAATCGGCAATACAGTTAGTCCGCTGGGGAAGCGAGGCGTGATTTCAGCCGAAACGAATTGCTGAAACTGTTTTTCGCTGATGGTCGAACCGTCGGGTTTGGAACAGCCAAAAAACAGTTCCGTTCGTCGCCAGGATTCGACCGCAGGTTTTTGCGGCTGACCGGCGACAGGTTTGGCAACCGGTCGCGGAGTTTTGGGTTTGGCTTCGAGCGTTGGCGACAGCAAAGAGACAATCAACAACGCCGGAACGGCGATTCGGCGCAGCAACAATTGGTTCAAAACGATTCCCTCCTCATTCAGAATCAAAATTCAAGTTCCGTTCAATCGTCGCGAATCGTAGCTCGCCAGCTTTCGAAATTCATGATGGAATAGTGATGCTTTTGTGATCTGAAAAGGAAAAAGCAACAAGTATGAATCGAATCAAGGTGGAATTGACGGATGCCGAACGGCGCGCATTGGATGAAGTCGGGCTTTTGGTGTTGGATAATTTCGCACCGCCGGAATTCGTGGCGGAATTGCGCGCGCGCATTGATGAATTGTTTGCCGAATTGGGCGATCAGGCCGGATCGGAATTCAAACAGGAACCGGACACAGACCGGTTGGCGAATCTGGTCAATTTCGGCGAAGTTTTTGAACGCGCGATTGCGCAGCCGAAATTGTTGGCGGCTGTCGAACACGTGCTGGGCAGCGAATTCAAACTCAGCAGTTTGAACGCTCGTTCGGCGCGACCGAATACGACCTGGACACAGCCGCTGCATTGCGACACGGGCGCGTTGCCGGATGAAGCGGGCAACAAGGTTTGCAACATCGTTTGGATGCTGGATGATTTCACGCTGGAAAACGGCCCGACGCGATACGTTCCGGGCACGCACAAAGCAGGGAAGTTGCCGCAAGATGCGCTGGCCGATGCGTCCGCTTCGCATCCCGAAGAGCAATTTTTGACCGGCAAAGCCGGAACGTTGGCCGTGTTCAACGCGCATATGTGGCACGGCGGAACGGCCAACCGAACAGACAAACCGCGATTGGCGCTGCACAGTTTTTACTGTCGCCGCGATCAGCCGCAGCAGCAATATCAAAAGCGTCTGTTGAGCGAACAAGTTCAACAACGACTGAGCGAAGAGTTGCGCTGGCTGCTTGCGCTGGACGATCCGCTGAATGATACACTCAGTTCGCAATTCAGTGGTCGCAGCGGTTTTATGAAATGAACAAAGTCTTGAGAGGTCTGGGCAAAGTCTGACTTCCCAGAACTTTTCTAAATCAGAACAAGCAACATTAGGACAGAGTGTAAGAAAAACAGGATGAACAAGATTTTTGACAGGATTGACAGGAACATTAGTGGTTGGGGCCAACCCGCCAAGCCTGAACCCCATTTATCCTGAACAAAATCCTGTCCATCCTGTTTCAAAGTTTTTTGCGGCGATTTAGATTTTAGAAACTATGCCAATAACAGACACCGCGCCGATTCGTTCCGGCGAAGATTTGAACTGGGCGGCGCTCGAAGCTTATCTGCACGAACATCTGCCTTCACGGTTGGATGGCGAGCCATTCGATCCCAACGCCAAATTCGAAGTCGAACAATTTCCCGGCGGGCATTCCAACCTGACCTATTGCGTTCGGTTTGGCGGCCTGGAATTCGTCATGCGCCGACCTCCGTTTGGCCCTGTGGCTCCGACGGCGCACGACATGCCGCGCGAATTTCGGTTGCTGGCGGCGATTCATCCGCATTTCAAACTGGCTCCGAAGCCATATCTGCTGTGCGAAGACACCGAAGTCATTGGCGCGCCGTTTTACCTGATGGAACGTCGCCGAGGCATCGTCGTCCGGCAAACCGTTCCGCCGGAAATTGGCGACGATTTGAAGCTGCGTCACAAAATCAGCGAAAGCCTGGTGGACACGCTGGCCGATTTGCACGCAGTGGATATTCACGCGACGGGGTTGGCGGCGATTGGAAAGCCAGTCGGTTTCGTCAAACGACAAGTCGAAGGCTGGGCGAATCGCTGGGAGCGGTCGAAAACTTCCGAACTCACCGAAATGACCGAAGCCCGCGCATGGTTGCTCGACCGATTGCCCGCCGAACCCGCACAACACACGCTGGTTCACAACGATTACAAATTGGACAATTTGATGCTGGACGCTGCAGACCCTTCGCGGTTGGTGGCGATTCTGGATTGGGAAATGTGTACGGTGGGCGATCCGCTGATTGATCTGGGATTGTTGCTTTGTTATTGGCCGCAAGCCGACGACGAAGAACTCTTTGCCGACAGTTTGCGCAGCGTGACGATGTTGCCCGGCTGGATGACGCG
>JAEUQP010000911.1 GCA_016789645.1 Acidobacteriota bacterium
GTCCGTCCGCTGGTGCGAACCGCGCGATTCCTGGCGGTGTAACGCGCTTTGGATGATCGCGCCAGCAACGTCGAGCATATAGGAAAGCTCCAACGCCGAAGTCAGTTCGGTGTTGAACGTGTGGCTGTGGTCTTCGATGGCGATGTCGCGAAAACGTTCCTGCAACTCGACAATTTTGTTAGCCGCTGCGGCTAGCGAAGCTTGGGTGCGATAAATGCCTGCGCCGTCTTCCATGGCTTTTTGCATTTCGGTGCGGATGTCGGCGATGCGTTCGCGTCCGCCAGTTTTGTTCAGGTATTGAGATTCGACGCGGCGAGCTTCGTCCAGCGCCTGAGCGACAATTTGACTGCCAGGTTCAGCCTGACCGGAAGCAAATTCGGCTGCGGCTATTCCAGCGCGCGCGCCGAACACCAGACATTCGGTCAGCGAATTCGATCCCAACCGGTTTGCACCGTTGATGCTGACACAGGCCGCTTCGCCCGCGGCATACAAGCCTTTGATCGGCGTGGCGGCATTGATGTCTGTATGAACTCCGCCCATCACGTAATGCACGACCGGACGCACCGGAATCATTTCTTTGACCGGATCAATCCCTTGATACTTCAGACAGAGTTCCCGGACGAAAGGAATTTTTGCGTTGATCTTCTTTTCGCCAAGATGACGAATGTCCAGGTGGACGACGTGCCCGTAAGGAGTTTCAATCGTCCGGCCTCGGTCAAATTCTTTGACGAAAGCCTGCGACAAACGGTCGCGCGGCCCCAGTTCCATCGAGCGCAGCACGGGCGTCGGCGAAGGCGTGCCCAAATCATAATCCTGCAAATACCGATAGCCGTCCTTGTTGAGCAGCCATCCGCCTTCGGCTCGCGCGGCTTCAGTGATCAGAATTCCTGTGAAAGGTAAGCCAGTCGGATGGTACTGGATGAACTCCATGTCTTTAAGCGGCACACCAGCGCGAAAAGCCAACGACATCCCGTCGCCGCATTTGATGTTGGCGTTGGTCGTAAAGGGAAAAACTTTGCCCGCGCCGCCTGTGCAAATGATGACGGCTTTGGCCAGAATGCATTGGATTTTGCCGCTCATCAGCTCAATCGCAACCACGCCTTGCACGCGGCCTTCATCCACCAACAACTTCGTCACAAACCATTCGTCGTAGCGTTTAATGGGGTCGTATTTGAGCGAAGTCTGAAAGAGCGTGTGCAACATGTGGAAGCCGGTTTTGTCGGCGGCAAACCATGTTCGTTCTTTTTTCATGCCGCCGAATGGGCGCACGGCAACGTGGCCGTCCGGTTCGCGGTTCCACGGGCAACCCCAGTGTTCCAGTTGCAACAATTCCTGAGGAGCTTCTCTGACGAAGGCTTCGACGGCATCCTGGTCGCACATCCAGTCACCGCCGGAGATGGTGTCGTAAGCGTGCTCGTCCAGCGAATCATTCGATTTGATTGCGCCTGCGGCTCCGCCTTCGGCAGAAACCGTATGGCTGCGCATCGGATACACCTTTGAGACGACAGCAACGCTTAGTTTTGGATTGACTTCAGAAACAGCGATAGCGGCTCGTAAGCCAGCGCCACCGCCACCAACCAGCAGAACATCGTGAGAAGAGATGTCCATAGTGTCACCTGAAACTGTTGAGTAAGTGTCAAAGTAACGATAAATGCCGGTAGCAGACGGCTAAGCCCCGGCGCTGTGTTGATGAAAAGTTATGATGTAAAGAGAGTAATAAAAGAAAGAAACTATGCGATAACGCGGCGGAGACTACCACCGGCCTCAGAAAAACTCAAACAAAATTGTCGCTTGCTCAAAAGCTCGCCAAACCGATTCAGGATTGGTTCGCTGTCAACAATCTGATGAACTCTCTGGCGGCTACGCTAAAGACTTTTCCCTTGCGATGAATGATTCCGATGGCGCGCGTGAACGTGCCTTCAGTGAATTCCATTGAAACCAGCAAGCCACTGCGAACTTCATTGACCACTGCGGTTTCCGGCAAAATCGAAAGCCCCACGCCGACTTCCACTGATCGTTTGATGGTTTCGATATTGTCAAACTCCATGGCGTAATTCACCGCAACCTGATGCCGTTTCAACAGTTGGTCAATCGTTTTGCGCGTGGGGATGTCGCGTTCAAAAGCGATGAACTCCGCGCCAGCAAGCTGTCGGATGCTGATCTTTTTCCGCTTGTGAGCCAGCGGATGATCCGGGTTGCAAACCACCACCAGCTTGTCATTGCGCATCGGAATCACTGCCAGATTCGGCATTTTCAGTGGCAAGGCGACAATGCCAAAGTCAATCGTGTTGTTCAAACAGGCTTCATACACTTTATCAGCACGGCTGTATTCGACGTGAACTCTGACCTGCGGATAAGCCTTCATCAACGCTTTGACGTGAGGCGGAAGCTCGTGCAAGCCAATGCTGTAGACCGTTGCCACACGAATCGTACCGCTGACCACTTCTGAATTCGCGCGCAACCGGCTTTCCAGCGCATTGAATCGTTCGACGATCTCCTTGAATTCCGAATAAAGCAGCTTCCCTGCTTCGGTAGGAGCGACTTTGTTCCGCTGCCCGCGTTCAATGATTGGCATTTCAAACCGGCGCTCCAATGTCTTGATCTGCTGACTGACGGCGGATTGCGAAACGAAGTTGAGCGCCGCCGCTTTGGAAAAGCTGCCGGTTTCTACCAAATCGCAAAAAGTTTTCAGAGTTTCGATGTGCATAAGTTTGCCTTATCTTTTGTATAAGCCTTTTGCATTTTACTTATCCGGTCAAGATTGATATTTTCGCGCGCGCTAACAACAGTGGTACACCTAACAAATTATATCTTCTATTGGAGGCACGATGGCGGCTTCGGCTGAACGTTTGCAAAAACTATCTTCAGCAGGCACGTTGATGCGTATCTGGCAATCCTCTCTCGGTAAAAAGTACGTCATGGCAATTACCGGATTGGGATTGTTTGGGTTTGTCATTATCCACATGCTCGGCAATCTTCAGGTGTTTCTTGGCCCGGATGCTATCAACTCGTATGCAGCAACCCTGAAATCCAATCCCCTGATTTTGTGGGGAGCAAGACTGGGACTGCTGGCAATTGTCACCTTGCACATCACTTCAGCGGTGCAATTGTCCAGGATCAACCGACAGGCGCGTCCAGTATCTTACGCAACGCCCAAACCGGTCGCTTCGACTTTTGCCAACCGGACAATCTTGGTCAGCGGACTGATCCTGTTCGCATTTATCGTCTTTCACCTGGCCCATTACACCATTGGCCTGGTTAATCCCTCTCTGCTTCGTCTGGAGGACGCTCAGGGACGACATGATGTTTATCGAATGGTGGTCATTGGTTTTTCCAACCCGGTGACTTCTATTTTTTACATCGTTTCGATGGGCTTGCTGCTGTTGCATTTGAGTCATGGAGTCAGCAGCCTGTTTCAATCTCTGGGGTTGCGAAGCAAAAAGACGTTTGGCTTTTTCGACAAGCTGGCCAAAGGCGCGGCGTTGATTCTGTTCATCGGCAACAGCGCCATCGTGCTGGCAATCCTCTTCGGCGTCATCAAATAATCAAACATCAGATTATGAGCATCAAACTCGATTCCAAGATTCCGTCGGGTCCGGTCGGCTCCAAATGGACTCGGTACCGGCAAGAAATGAAGTTGGTCAATCCGGCCAATAAACGCAAATTCACCGTTATCGTCGTGGGAACCGGCCTGGCTGGCGCTTCCGCGGCGGCGACGCTGGGCGAACTGGGTTACAACGTCAAAGCATTTTGTTTCCAGGACAGCCCGCGCCGAGCGCATTCGATTGCGGCTCAAGGCGGCATCAATGCGGCCAAGAATTACCGCAATGATGGCGACAGCGTGTATCGGTTGTTTTACGACACGATCAAAGGCGGCGATTTTCGCGCGCGCGAAGCCAACGTTCACCGGCTGGCTGAAGTCTCCGTCAGTATCATTGACCAGTGCGTAGCGCAGGGCGTTCCGTTTGCGCGCGAATACGGAGGATTGCTGGACAATCGCAGCTTTGGCGGCGCGCAGGTTTCTCGCACGTTTTATGCTCGCGGCCAGACAGGCCAACAATTACTGATCGGAGCTTACCAAGCGCTGTCCCGCCAGATTCATGACGGCAGCGTAACGATGTATCCGCGCACTGAAATGCTGGATGTAGTGCTTGTGGACGGTCACGCCAAAGGCATCATCACTCGCGATTTGGTGACGGGAAAGATCGAAGTTCACACGGCCAACGCCGTCGTGTTGGCGACTGGCGGTTATGGCAACGTCTTTTACCTTTCGACCAATGCCAAAGGTTGTAACGTGACGGCGACCTGGCGCGCGCACAAAAAAGGCGCGCTGTTCGCCAATCCCTGTTACACGCAAATTCATCCGACCTGCATTCCGGTCAGCGGCGACCATCAATCGAAATTGACGCTGATGTCTGAAAGCTTGCGGAACGATGGACGCGTCTGGGTTCCGAAAAAGGTTGAAGACCTGGGGAAATCGCCTTCCACCATTCCCGATGCTGACCGCGATTATTACCTGGAACGCAAATATCCCAGTTACGGCAATCTGGCTCCACGCGACATTGCGTCACGTGCAGCCAAACAAGTGTGTGACGAAGGGCGAGGAGTAGGCCCCGGCGGACGTGGCGTGTACCTGGATTTTTCCGATTCAATCAAACGCTTGGGCGAAGATAAAATCCGCGAACGATACGGCAACCTGTTCGACATGTATGAACGCATAACGGGTGAAAACGCCTATCGGCAACCGATGCGCATCTATCCGGCCATCCATTACACGATGGGTGGATTGTGGGTGGATTACGAATTGATGAGCAACGTGCCAGGATTGTTCGTGATTGGCGAAGCCAACTTCTCCGATCACGGAGCGAATCGGTTGGGCGCATCGGCGTTGATGCAGGGATTGGCTGATGGCTATTTCGTACTGCCGCAAACCATTGGCGGCTATTTCGCCAGCAGCAAAGGTGGAGCGCCGTCCGCCGATCATCCTGAATTCAAAAAAGCGCTGGAAGAGATTCAGGCCAAGACCCGCAAACTGCTTTCGATCAAAGGCAAGCGCACCGTGACGGAATTCCACCGCGAGCTTGGCAAATTGATGTGGGACAACGTGGGCATGGCGCGCACCGACGTCAGTTTGAAACACGCCTTGCGCCGTATCCCGGAAATTCGCAACGAGTTCTGGGAAAACGTCAATGTGCTGGGAAGCGCTGACGAATTGAATCCTGCGCTGGAATACGCCGGTCGCGTAGCGGACTTTCTGGAATTCGCGGAATTGCTCGCCTACGACGCACTGCAACGCGAAGAATCCTGCGGCGGCCATTTCCGCGAAGAGTATCAAACGGAAGACGGCGAAGCCCTGCGGCAAGATGAGAAATATGCGTATGTCGCAGCTTGGGAATTCAAAGGCGTGGATCAATTCCCTGAACTGCACAAGGAATCACTGGTGTACGAAGAAGTCCATATGACCCAGCGCAGTTACAAGTAAAAGAGGAGCTTGAACAATGAACCTGACACTTCGTGTCTGGCGACAGAAAAATACAACCACCAATGGGCAGTTTGTCGAATACGCCGCCAAAGACATCAGCCCGGATATGTCGTTTCTGGAAATGTTGGACGTGGTCAATGAAGAGTTGATCCGGCGTGGCGAAGAACAAATCGCGTTTGACCACGATTGCCGCGAAGGCATCTGCGGAAGCTGTTCACTGGTTATCAATGGAACTCCGCACGGCCCGTTGAAAGCGACGACAACTTGTCAGTTGCACATGCGATCGTTCAAAGATGGCGACACCATCACCATCGAACCCTGGCGCGCAGCGGCCTTTCCGGTCATCAAGGACTTGGTCGTGGATCGCAGCGCCTTTGACCGCATCATTCAATCCGGCGGTTATGTGTCGGTGTCAACCGGCGGCGCGACTGACGGCAACGCCATTCCCATTCCCAAAGACGATGCCGACAAGGCCTTTGACGCGGCGGCTTGCATTGGTTGCGGAGCCTGCGTCGCGGCCTGCAAAAATGCATCGGCGATGCTGTTCGTCTCGGCGAAAATTTCCCATCTGAGTTTGCTGCCACAAGGTAAAGTCGAAGAAACTCGTCGCGTGCTGAACATGATCGAGCAGATGGACGCCGAAGGCTTCGGCAACTGCACCAACATCGGTTCGTGCGAAGCCGCCTGTCC
>JAEUQP010000921.1 GCA_016789645.1 Acidobacteriota bacterium
CGGCCAAAAACGGTTTTGTCCGTGTAATCGTGTCGCTGTGAAGCGATGGAGTTATCCGGAGTGTTTGGTGGAATTTGTATGACTTCGGCAGGCGTTGCCAGCGGGCCGTTTTGTTCGTTGAACCGATCCTGATCGGCGGCACAACGCATCAGATTATCTCCGCACAGCAATCCCCAGCCGGTGAATGCTCGCGCGGCCTGTTGCACATCCGGTTCGGTGTACGCTCCGGCAAAAAACGCATCCAGACCGAGCGTGAAAATTTCAAACAGTTCGCGCGCGTAATTTTCATTCGGCGAACCTTTGACGTTCAGATAATTATCCAGCCACCACAACATTGCCGGATCACGATTGATGGCTTTGACCAGCGAGCGGAAATTGCCTGTTGCGTGTTGGCGAAATAACAAGTTTTGCCAATACAGGAATTTATATCCGTTTGGAGCGCCGACTTTCAGCACGGCGGTCGCAAAGTGATCGTGCCAGAACAACACCATCCGTTCCTGCAACGGACGGCGAGTTTTGGTCATGACCTCAATCCACCAGGCAGCGGTGTCTTCCGGCGTCAGCAATCGAATGTTGAATGTGTTGTCGCGGGTAATCGGTGTCGGGGGAAGGCTGGGATTTTCAGCGACGGTTTCATAATTGACCAGTTGTTCAACTGTCGCCGTAAATCCGATTTTCAGATAGTTATCAATTTCGTCAGGTCGCGCGCCAAACCCGGCGCGGCGCAGCAGATGAGCCATTCTGTCGTAACGAGTCGCCATAAGAATTTCTCCTCTTGAAGGTCCGTTCTTCCCAACGAGCCTGAGGCGCGGTTTTGGTCTGCCAGAACGCAGGCGTTGATTTTTTGTTTTCCCTCTGCGGGAAACCAATTTTGACGCCTGACGTTTGAAGAACTTCAAGCCACAACAAGGTTTAGTTTGACACCTTGGGAGGCCATCTCTACAATCTCGCAGTTTCCGCAGCCGTTGGCGGAAGCATGTTCCCCTCGCGGCTGAATCAAAAACAAATGCCAAGCCTGGCCATCACAACGCTTGAGTTCAACAAACTCAAGGAGACTTTGCTGCAACAGATTCGCACCCCGCTCGGAGCGACGCTGGCCGAAGAGTTGCACATTTCTACCAACGCAGAGCAAATCCGACGCGATTTGCGGCTGACGGGCGAAGGTGTGTCTTACTTGCGCGAAGGCACAGCCCTGGACATTCACGATTTGCCTGATCCGCGTGCTCCGCTCGGCAAGCTGGGAATCGCGGACATCAATCTGGAACCGCTGGAAATCATTGATCTGCTGCGTCTGATTTCCGTCGCGATGGGATTGCGCGAAACCTTCCACGAAGAGCGCGAAAAATTCCCGCTAATCCGCGAAATCACAGAGCCGATTCCGAATCTGCGCGCGCTGTATCAACGACTGCGCGGACGCATTTCTCCCAGTGGCGAAGTCGAAGATTTCGCCAGCCCGGAATTGCGCGAAATTCGATTTCAGATTTCCAAGTTGCGGTCGCAAATTCAACGCTCGCTGGAAACGATCCTCAAACGTGCCGAAGCCGACCACGCGCTCCGCGACGAATATGTCACCATTCGTAACGACCGCTATGTGATTCCGATTCGCAATGACAATCGTGGAGCGGTGCAAGGCGTCGTTCATGGCATGTCTTCGTCGGGGCAAACGGCCTTTGTCGAACCGCTGGAAACGATCAACCTGAACAACGAATTGGTTCGACTGCGCGAAATCGAACAGACTGAAATCATCAAGGTGCTGTTCGCCATCACCGAAGAGCTGCGCGACGAACGCGATGCTCTGGTGCAGATGGCTGATGTTGTCGCGCAAATTGATTTCATTGCGGCCAAGGCTCGATTGGCGCTCAATCATGACGCAATTGAACCGGCGATCAACGAAACCGGTCGGTTGCATTTGAAAGACGCTCGGCATCCGCTGTTGGAAGCGAATCTGAAAACGTTGCGATTGCCGATTGTGCCGCTGTCGCTCGACCTGGACATCGAGCATCGTGTGATGGTCATCAGCGGCCCGAACGCGGGCGGAAAAACCGTCGTGCTGAAAACCGTTGGCTTGTTGTCGTTGATGGCGCAAGCCGGATTGCACGTTCCGGCAACCGAAGCCGATTTGCCGATTTTCAATCAAGCGCTGGCGGACATTGGCGATCATCAATCCATTGCGGCAAACCTTTCGACGTTTACCGCGCACATTCAAAACATTCGCAATATCAGCGACGAACTCGATCCGCCAGCATTGATTTTGCTCGACGAAGTCGGAACCGGAACCGATCCGGAAGAAGGTTCGGCTTTGGGTGTGGCTATGGTGGATTATTTCCGCGAACGCGGGGCGCATGTCATTGTCACCACGCATTACAGCGGATTGAAGGTTTACGCGACGAACACGCCTGGTGTCATCAATGCCAGTGTGGAATTCGACGAGCGCACGTTGAAGCCGACCTACCGACTGTTGACCGGATTGGCGGGGGCTTCGTCGGGAATCGAAATTGCCCGACGATTCGGGTTGCCGAAAGCCATCACCGAACGCGCAGCGGAAAAAGTCCAAACCGCCAGCGCCGATGCGACCGAATACCTGCGAAAGTTGAAGGCGCAATTCGATCATCAGCAACAAACTTTAGTCGCATTGGAAGAAGAACGCGCG
>JAEUQP010000932.1 GCA_016789645.1 Acidobacteriota bacterium
ACCGACGCTTTCAGGCTGATCTTCTGGTAATTGTGATTGATCAGCACCAACTGTTCGGGATTTTTGTATGCCAGCGGGCGCAACAAAATCGCATTGATGACGCTGAAAATGGCGCTGTTGGCTCCGATGCCCAATGCCAGCGTGAGCAGCGCGACGACAGCAAAGCCTGGGCTTTTGGTGAGCGTGCGAAGACCGAATCGCAAATCCTGCAGCAGAGTTTCCATTGTACCCTCCGAAGAAAAGAGTTGACCGTCTGCGAAGAAACACGAAAAAAGCACGAAGCCGGAGTGCAGTTTTTTCCGGCTTCGTGGCAATTGAAAAACTGTGGATAAACCTTATCTGCCGTGGTTAGTGCATCTGTGCCCTCTGAAGTTTCAGGCCATAGATGATTTCTACGTGTTCGACGAGTTTTTTTGAGCTGGTAAAAAGTTGAGGCGATGCAATCAGACAGACCTCGCCCATCTCAGCATCGCCTTCACCTTATGGAGGAATGTTTTTGACTCATTCGCTCCGGTTTCCAGTTTTTTGTCAGCGTGTTTAGTGGTTGACCGATTCTTCTTCAACGACACGCCCGTCAAACAAGTGAATCGAACGGTCGGCGTGGCGAGCGAATCGCTGGTCGTGTGTGACCATGCAAATCGTCGCGCCGTTTCGGTGCAGATCGCGCAACAATTCCATCACGGCTTCGCCGTTGGTCGAATCCAGGTTTCCGGTCGGTTCGTCCGCCAGCAGAATCAGCGGATCGCCAACGACGGCGCGGGCCACCGCCACACGTTGCTGCTGACCGCCAGACAGTTGCGAAGGCAGGTGTTTGGCTCGGTGCGCCATGCCGACTTTTTCCAGCGCGGCGTTGACGCGTTGTTTGCGTTCGGCGCTGCTCATCCCGCGATAGGTCAACGGCAATTCGACATTTTCATAAACCGTCAGGTCGCCGATCAAATTGAAGCTTTGGAAAATGAAGCCGATTTCGCGGTTGCGGATGCGCGCGCGTTCCGAAAGGCTCAGGTTTTGTACTGGCTTGCCATTCAGGCTGTACCCGCCGTCGCTGGGGGAATCCAGCAATCCCAAAATCGAAAGCAGCGTGGATTTGCCACACCCCGAAGGCCCGGCGATGGAAACATATTCGCCCTTGTTGATTTCCAGGTGAATCCCCGACAAAGCATGTGTTTCAACTTCATCGGTGTAAAAAACCTTGGTGACGGAATCCAGGCGCAACAGTGGTTCGCTCATTATTTTTTCTCCTGTGGTGGTCGGTAGTCAGTGGCCGGTGATCGGTGGTTGGCCAGTGCTAACCGGCAACTGACCACCGAAAACCGACAACGGAATTTCAATTCAAACGTATTCGAGTGACGTTATCGCCCAACTGGGAAGTATCGGAGACGATGACTTTATCGCCGACGTTCAATCCCCGGACGATTTCGACGGTCGTGACCGACACGCGGCCAATCTGGATGGCGACGGCTTCGGCGTGCTGGCCGTCCGCTTCCAGCTTGAAAAGTTTGATCGTGCTGTTTTCCTGCCCAAAGGTCGGACGCTGGATGTACATCACGTTTTCCAATCGTTCGAGTTCGATTCTGCCGTCCACGCTCATATCCGGGCGAGCGCCGGGCGGCAACGCGGCATCCAGCGAAACGTCCACGGTAACCGTTCCGTTCTGCGCCGCCGGATCAACGCGGATCACGCGACCGGGAATGACGCCGTTGCGCGTGTCAATCGTCGCTGGCAATCCGATGCGCATGTCCTTGAGCTGCGTTTCGGCAATTCGCACCTGCGCTTTCAGCCGGGTCGGATCGGACACGCGCGCCAGATTGGTTCCGGGAGTGACTTGCTGTCCGACTTCGACCGCCAATTGCTGCAATACGCCGTGCATACCGGCGCGAACGCGCAAATCCGAGACTTGTTTGCGGCGCAAATCCACCAACGCGCGACGCTGATCCAGCGTGGATTGACTGACCGCCAGTTGCGTCTTCATCGCTTCGGTGGTCATGGCAATGCGTTTCTTTTCCAGTTCGTTGCGCGTCGCCAATTCATTGGATTTGGTCTGTTTCTGTTTGTACTGCAAATCGGAATACAGCCCTTCTTTGACGAGTTGGGCGTACGAATCGGCTTCGAGTTTGGCGGATTGATACTCTGCCTCGACCGTCGCCGCTGACGCTCGCTGGTTCAGCAACTGAGTTTCCAATTCCACTTTTCTATTGGTGAATTCCGCTTCGGCGGATTTGAATTGCAATTCCGCATCCTGCAATTGCTGCTGCAATTCCTGGTTGCTCAATTCGAAAATAACCGTGTCGGGTGACACGGTCGTTCCCGGCTGCACCAACCGTTTGTCCACTCGCCCGCTGGTGATTGCGGGTATCCAAACGATCTCTTCCGGCACCAAAGTTCCCAGTCCGTTGACCTGGCGAACCATTTCTCCGCGTTTGACCGTGTCAATGATCACCGTTGACCGTTCGACGGTTTGCGCCGCAGGTTTCAGCCGAGCCAGCACAACGCTGATGGCGCCAACCGCGCCCAAGGCCAGAATGATGTACATCACGCGGCGAATTTTTCGATTCCGCGCCACCGATTTTTCACGAGGTTTATCCATAACGTCCCCCTCCAATAACTCCAGATGATGACAAGCGTAGATTTCTTCCCTACACCGCTAAGCCAATTTCCGTGCCAGCCGCTACAACCGAAGGACAATTTGATAACTGGCCGTTTTGCAATGTTTATGAAATTGCGCCGGTTTCCGCTCCTGCCCGCCGTGTCCGCTTCTGGGAAACCGAATTCCCAGAACTGAACCCGCTGGAATTTTTTGCCTTTGGATTTTTGCCTTTTGCCTTTTGCCTTACAATGCCCGCCGTATGCTTCAACTCAACAATTTGACCAAAGAGTATCCGACGCCCGGCGGACGATTGCCGATCCTTGCCGGCGTTTCGCTGACCTTTAACCGAGGCGATGCCGCCGCGATTATGGGGCCGTCCGGTTCCGGCAAAAGCACGCTGTTGTATTTGCTGGGCGCGCTCGATCCTCCAACTGGCGGAAGCCTCACGCTGGATGGGCAAAATCCCTTTGAGCTTGATGAAGCCAACCTTGCCGCATTTCGCAATGAAAAGATCGGCTTCATTTTTCAGGATCACAATTTGTTGCCGCAATGTTCGGCGCTGGAAAACGTGCTGACGCCAACACTGGTCGCCAAATCGAACGGAAACGCCGTCGAACGTGCGCAAACCTTG
>JAEUQP010000936.1 GCA_016789645.1 Acidobacteriota bacterium
CGATCCAGCTTGGTTCGCATCCAGCCGCCCAGCGGCACGTTGAAGCCTTTTTTCGGTGCGCGCAAGTTCTCCGGCGGAATCAAATCAGCAAACGTTGTTCGCAAAATTGTTTTGCTGCCCGCGCGGTTGAGCTTCATCGAAAATGGAATCTGAAACGCCAGTTCAACTACGCGCGGATCCAGAAATGGCACGCGCAATTCCAGCGCCCAGGCCATGCTCATCTTGTCGGAATATTCCAGCAGATTGTCCGGCAGAAAAGTTTCGACGTCCAAATACGAAAACCGATTGCCATCGTCCCAGCTTGGCGGAATCTGGTTGAGATGATCTTGTAACACACGATGCGAAGCCCGATTACCGTTCGCCGCTTTGGCGAACAATTGGGCTTTGCGATCTTCGTCCAGGTAATACACCCACTTGAGGTATTGCCGCGCCGGATCGGCATCCAACCCGGCGAGCAATGCGCGCACGCGATGCAACCGCCGGTCATTGAAATCATCTTTTTGAAACGACAACGCAGCCAGCGCAGCCTTTGCCGCCACACGCGGAACAAAGCGCAGATACTTCATCGCCTGCACGGCGCGATAACGCGGATATCCGCCGAACAATTCATCGCCGCCTGCGCCCGACAACGCGACGGTCACGAAGTCGCGCGTATACCGCGACAGCAAATATGTCAGAAAAAACGTCGTGTTGCCGAACGGCTGATCGAAATGCTCCACCAGGTCGAGCATTTCTTCCGGGCGTGAAAGATCAATCGTCAGTTCGTGATGTTCGGTGGCGAATTTGTCGGCGACACGCTGCGCCTCTGCGCGTTCGTCGTAATAGGTCATCTCCGGTTCGTCGAACAGCACGGTAAAGGTTTTGACCTGCCGCGACTGCATTGCCATCAAACCGACGATCACGTTCGAATCAATCCCGCCGGAAAGAAATGCGCCGAGCGGCACGTCTGCCATCAGTTGTTTGTCAACTGCGTCCGCCATCAATCGTCGTAACTCTGCTTTGATTTCGCGCTCGTCGGTTTTTGGTTTGGCCAATCCCCAGTCGGTAATTTTCCAATACCGCTCAAACTGCACCACGCGCCGCGCGCGCAGGTCGTATTCCAAAAAATGGGCAGGCGGCAGCACCCGAATGCCGCGAAAAATGGTGTTTGGCGCAGGCACGTACAGAAACGAAAAAAAGTCATGCGCCGATTGCCAGTCAATTTCCGGCGAATACACACCGGCGGCCAGAATCGCTTTGATCTCCGAACCGAACAGCAACTGGCCATTGGTTTCGATGTAATACAGCGGCTTGACGCCCAACTGATCGCGCACCAGAAACAGCCGCTCGCGCCGCGCGTCATACAACGCAAAGGCGAACATTCCGTTGAGCAGCTTGAAGCAATCTGCACCACGCTCTTCGTACAGATGCAGCAACACTTCGCAATCGGTCTGCGAAGCGAAGCTGTGCCGTTGTGAATCCAGCCCAGCCTTTAGTTCGCGGTAGTTGTACAGTTCGCCGTTGAAACTGATCCACACCGAACCATCCTCGTTACTCATCGGCTGGCGCCCGGAGGGCGAAAGATCAATGATGCTCAACCGGCGATGACCGAGAGAAAGTTGATGATCAGGGAACAGTTCCACGCCACCATCATCCGGGCCGCGATGCGTCAAACTCAGCGTCATGCGTTCAATGACGCTCGGATCAACGTTTCCAGCAATGCCGCAAATTCCGCACATGGTTATTCGTGGTTGGTGGTCGGTGGTCGGTGGTCGGGGGCAAGCCTTTGTTCGTAAATCTTCGCTGCAATCACGGCTTCGTGCATGGTCATCAGCGTGCAAAAAATCAGCCCGGCGCGTCCGTCCAAAAATCCAAGCTTGACGACATACATCCAGAGGAATCGTAACAACGGGCGAAACGGCAATCGCGCCCACAATCGTTTGATGAATCGTTTGCGTTCGATGGGAGAACCGAATAGCGACGCGCGCACGCTGCT
>JAEUQP010000487.1 GCA_016789645.1 Acidobacteriota bacterium
CAGGCAGTCGAAGCCGTGTTGCGCGATGCCAAAGTCAGCAAAGCGACGTTGATCGGTCACAGCATGGGCGCTCCTGTCTTGTGGCAGTTTTATAAAAACTTCCCGGAAAAAACGCTCGGATTGGTGATTGTGGATGGCGGGTTAAAAGCAATGGGCACGCGCGAATCCATGAAAGCGTTTCTCGATCCGCTGCGCTTGCCGACCTATCGAGCGAGCGCTGAAAAATCGGTCGAATTTTTGACGCAAGGCATGAAAGATCCGAAAGCCCGCGCCGAAGTCAAAACGGCGATGGTCAATGCTCCGCAACATACGATGGTCAGCGCTTTTGAAGGAATGTTGGACCCGACCATTTTTCCGACGAAAACGGACAAAATTTCTGTGCCGACTCTGGCGTTGATGGCGGTCAGCGGGAACTGGGGTTCGGAGTACGAAAAATATGTCCGCGAGCTTGCTCCCGGCGTCGAGTATCAAGTCTGGCCGGGCGTCAGCCACTTTTTGATGATGGACGAACCGCAAAAATTCAACGATGCGGTGCTGGCGTTTTTGACGAAGAACAAGTTGATCAAATGAAGACAGTCATTCTCTGCGGTGGAAAAGGAACTCGATTGGGCGAACACGGCGCGACCGTACCGAAAGGCTTGATCGAAATCGGCGGTCAGCCTGTGCTGTGGCACATTCTGAAGCTGTATCAGCATTACGGGCTGAATGAATTCATTCTCTGCCTGGGATTTTTGGGTGAAGAAATCAAACGGCATTTCACTACGCATTATTTTCTGGATCGGGAACCGCAATACGCCGACCTCGCTCCTTCGCCGGATTTGGCAGGAGATTTTCAGCTTCACTGGCAGCATGCAGACGGCCACGAATTGACGGTCACCTTTGCCGACACCGGAGCCGAAACCAACACGGGCGGACGCATCAAACGCGTCGAACGGTATTTGGGCAACGACGAAACCTTTTGCGTGACATATGGCGATGGATTGTCGAACGTGAACTTAAAGTCATTGATCGAATTTCACCGCTCGCATGGAAAAACGGCGACGTTGACGGCGGTGCATCCGCGCTCGAATTTCGGCATCATCAAACTCAATGGCGAATCGGCGGTCACCGACTTTGAAGAAAAACCGGTCATGCAGGAATGGATCAACGGCGGGTTTTTCGTCTTCAACCGCCGTCTGTTTGAATACCTGACCGACGATTGCGTGCTGGAACGCGAACCGTTGGAACGACTGGCTGCCGAGCGGCAATTGATCGCGTTTCAACATTCCGGCTTTTGGAAATGCATGGACACGTACAAAGACAATCTGGAATTCAACCAGCTCTGGGATGCCGGGCAAGCGGAGTGGAAAGTCTGGGATTGATTGCGGATTGCGGATTGCGGATTGCGGATTGCGGATTGCGGATTTTGGCCACAGGTAGATTGCTTGCAACCAATACCTGAAACCCGAAATCTGTCACCTAACACCTGTCACCTATCACCTACATGTTTTGGAATAACCGAACAGCGTTTGTCACCGGAGCCACCGGATTCGTCGGATCGTATGTGGCGCGCATGCTGGTAGAGCAAGGCGCGCGCGTCGTTTGTTTGCAGCGCGACGCCGTCAAAGCGAACTCGCTGGATGTGTTTGATCTGCGTCGCCGAGTCACCGTCGTCAACGG
>JAEUQP010000976.1 GCA_016789645.1 Acidobacteriota bacterium
GTTTACCCGCTTAGCTGATTGGGATACGCTGCGCGCGCAAGCAGGCGTCAACGCCTGTGCCGGAGTGAAATCTGCAATGAGTGTGATTCTGTTCAACCTGCTGATTGCTCTGATTCTGGCGGCGACGGTTTCGGTCGAGCCTCCAGAATCGTCGTTTCGGATTCTGGTCAAAAAATCCGAGCGCAAGCTGTATCTATACGAAACCGTCGGCGGCAAAGAGCGGCTTCGCAAAACGTATTCGATTGCGCTCGGCAATACGCCGATCGGACACAAACGCAAACAAGGCGATGGCAAAACTCCCGAAGGCGAGTATTACATCACTCACAAAAACCCGAAGAGCAATTTTTATCTTTCGCTGGGCGTCAGTTACCCCAATCTCAGCGACGCCGACGAAGGGTTGAAGGCTGGTTTGATTACTCGACAACAGCACGACGCGATCGCGACTGCGATTCGCGCGAAATCGAAGCCGCCGCAGAATACCAAGCTCGGCGGCGACATTTTCATTCACGGGCACGGAGTTGGCAGCGATTGGACGCTCGGTTGTGTCGCGCTGGAAAACCAGGACATCAAGGAACTGTTCGATCTGTTGCCGGTGAAAACTCCGGTGAAGATCGTTCCTTAACCTGATTGAGGGAAAGAGAGACTGAGAGAAAGATGCGGACGCTTTATTTGGATTGTTTTGCCGGAATCAGCGGCGATATGTTTATCGGCGCGTTGCTGGACTGCGGTCTGGATTTCGACTTTTTGAAAATCGAACTGGCCAGGCTCGGCGTGGCAGGTTATGAACTGAGTCTGACGCGCGTGGATCGTTGCGGCATCAACTCGGCAAAGTTTGACGTTCATCTGCACGGCGAAGTTCATCACCATCATCATCACGATCATTCGCACGAACATCACCACCACGACCATTCACATGGCCATCACCATCACGAAGCGAATCCGCAATCCGCAATCCACAATCCGCATTCCCATGACCATCGGTCGCTTTCGACGATCAAACACATCATTTCGTCTTCGGCGTTATCGGCGCAGGTCAAAGAGCGTGCGTTGGCGATCTTTCAGCGCATCGGCGAAGCCGAGTCCAAAATCCACGGCATCCCAATTGAAACCGTTCACTTTCACGAAGTCGGCGCGGTGGATTCGATTGTGGACATTGTTGGCGCCTGCATTGGTCTGGAAGCGCTGCAAATCGAAAAGATCATTTCTGCGCCGTTGCACGTGGGGTCGGGAACGTTTCAATGCGCGCACGGAACGTATCCAGTTCCCGGTCCGGCGACGGCGGAGTTGCTGACAGGCGTGCCGATTTATTCCAAAGACATCGAAGGCGAATTGGTGACGCCCACCGGCGCGGCCATCGTCGCTATGCTGGCGGCTGAGTACGGCAATCTGCCCGCGATGAAAATCGAACGCATCGGCTACGGCGCTGGCACGCGTACCTACCAGAGCTTTCCCAATACCTTGCGCGCGGTAATCGGCGAACTGGTTACCGACTCGACTCCAACCACCGTCACGGTCATTGAAGCCAACATTGACGATTTGAATGGGCAAGTCTTCGGTCATTTGATGGAAAAGGCGCTGGCCGAAGGTGCTTTGGATGTGTTTTACACGCCGGTGCAAATGAAAAAAAACCGTCCGGGGGTGCTGGTGACGTTGCTGTGTCGCCCCGAAGACCGCCAGCAAATGACTGAATTGCTTTTCCGCGAAACGACGACGCTGGGTGTTCGGTATCGCGAAGAGCAGCGCGAAATTCTGCAGCGCGAATTCGTGAAGGTCGAAACCGAATTTGGCGCGATCAAAATGAAAATCGCCCGCGCGAACGACGGGCGATTGGTGAATTATGCGCCTGAATTTGAAGATTGCCGTTTGGCGGCGGAACTTTATCAAGTCCCGATTCGGCAAGTGCAGCTTGCCGCGTTGCGT
>JAEUQP010000988.1 GCA_016789645.1 Acidobacteriota bacterium
GCCAGCGCCAGCGTCAACACGATGACAAAGGTGAATCCAGGGGTCTTGCTCAACGACCGGATCGAATGCTGCCAATCTTTCCAGAATGATTCCATAGCTGGTTTCTCCGCGTTACTGTTTTACTTGCAACTTCTTCAACTCTTGCAGTGCATTGTCATTTTTCGGATCCAGTTCCAGTGCGCGCTGATAATTTTTGATGGCCAATTCTTTCTGTCCGTCGCGCGCATACGCTTCCGCCAAACTGTCGTACACATTGGACGATTGCGGATAGTCTTCAGTGTTTTGCTTGAAAACGTTGATGGCATCTTGGATTCGTTGCGCCCTCAGCAAATCGTAACCGAGTTGGTTCATCTGACTTTCGTTGACCAAATCGCTTTTCGGGCTGCCTTTACGCGCCTGACGATATTCGGTTAAGGTAGCAGCTTCACCTTTGGCAAGAATATTTCTAAACAACACTCTGGATGGCGATTTGTAGCTCTCATATTTCAATCAGGCCAGCGCCGGTTGCCGGCCACCGATAGCTTCGGCAATGATTTCAGGAACGACCGACAACCCATTCGCACCATTGGTGAATACAACCAATCCAAACTGCTGCCTGTCATACATCACGACATAAGCCTTCATGTTTCCGTTGTCGCCCCAATGCCAATAAGCCAATCCGTCATCGGTCTTTTGCAATCCCCAGCCAAGCCCCCACGAAAGCGCGGCTGATAGTTTTTCTGGTGGCTTGGCAGTGTTGTTGGTGCCGCTTTCGCTGACCTGAATTTGCGGCGTCAACATCTGACGCCACGTTTTGCGTTTCAACCCTTTGCCGTTGGCAACAGCAACCAGAAACTTGCCAAAATCCTGCGCCGTGGTTCGCAAACTGGCAGCGGCATTGTGTTGCGTGGATTTGTTCTGACCGGTCATCTGGCCAGCATTGCTGTGGCTAAACGCATGCTGAGCGACATAACTTTCCTGCCAAACATAGCTGCTGTCGTTCATTCCCAGCGGAATGAACACCGACCGTTTCATAAACTCATTGAATTTTTCTCCGGTAATTTTTTCGACGACTTTGGACAGGTAAACAAAACCTTCGCCGGAATAGCTGAAGCGTTCGCCGGGCGCGAAGTGAATTGTCAGCGGATTGTTCGGTCGTCGCCAGTTGGGAAAACCCGGCCTGTGGCTGAGCACGTGGCGAGCCGTGATTTGATTGATTCTCGCGTCGTCGCCAACGTCGTAATTGCCCGGCAGGTATTTGGTCAGTGGTGCGTCCAGATCGAGCTTGCCCGCGTCCACCAGTTTCAACACAGCGTATGCAAACACGGGCTTGCTCAGACTGGCTGCTTCAAACACCGTGTTGTCGGCCACGGGCTCTTTCGTCTGAGCATTTTTGACGCCAAAGCCTTTATGCCAAACCAAAGCGCCTTTTTGAATCAAAGCAATGGAAAGGCCTGGCACTTTTCCTTCTTCCAGCAATTTTGGAATTGCGACATTCAATTGCTGGATGATCTGTTCCTCTGAAGCCTTTGTCCGTAACGGAATGGCAGCCTGCTCCTGCGCGAATACGCCGCCAATTCCCAAAACCAAACAGATTCCACTCACCAGGAAGCGAAATTTCGCAAACATTGAAAACTACCTCTGAATTTGTTGAAAGATGTGCAAGAGAGTTCTCGATCACGTGTGGTCAACTTATCAACGTTACAGGCAGCAAATCAGTTTCGACTATTTACTCAACGTATGTTTTGAAAATGTCCCGATTCATCGAGACCAAATGCGAATCTTGTGGGATCAGGAATCCATCGCGTAAACTCCGTTTCCATGTAATTCAATTCAATCAAAGCGGAGACCGAAACTGAATGAGAATTCTTCACGCAGGGTTTCAGGAAAAACACCTGCTGCTGTGGGGCGAAACCTCGCCATCCGAAGCTGAAACCAAAACAAAGCCTGCGCGCACCGCCCCAAAAAAATCCGCTAAACCTGCAAAACTGATCTACGACCTTGGCGACGACGGATTGCTGTCGGCTCTTTCGGAGTTGTTTTCAGGAATTGAAATCGAAAAGAGCGAATTTGAAAAAGTCACTGTTTGGTTGCCAACGGTTGATGGCCAAGTGCTGGCGTCGAATGTGCTGATTGCCGAACCGCCCGAATCCAAATCGCCGCCAACGCTTTCCCCTTGGACTGTCACAGCATTGCCGATGGCCACCGTCGAAGCGATTGAATTGCTCAGTTTGTGCGTTGACAAAGCTATGCTTTCGCCGGGCGTCATCGTCGGTTGGGATTTGGCTTTTTGGGCGACGGCGATGCGTTTTGCAGGCGCAATGACTGCGCGCCAGCAATTTCTGCCATCAGTCGTCAAGGAAGACGGAGCTTACCACGCACGCTGGCTGCCTGTTTTTATCGGCCAGGACGCTGAACGATTGCAAAAACTGGCGCAAGCCATGCCGCACGTTTGCCGCGCGATGTCGGCTGATTCCGCGATTCCGCCAACGCCTGCCGCCGTTTCACTGCTTTCGGAATTCGTCGGATTGATTGTGGATCATCTGGCGCGCGTTGACCGTGAACATCAAACCCAAACCAAACACTCTTTCAATTCGCTGCACGATCAATGGTTGAACGCGTTGCGGACGATGAACAGTGAACTGACCGGCAAGGAAGCGGAGCTTTCGCAATTCGCTGCGCAATCCCGCAACTGGCGCAGGCCGATAGAAATCACGACCTCGTCGCCGTTCCGACTCTGTTTTCGTTTGGAAGAACCGGCGGAATCAAAACAGGAAACTGGCAAATCGCTGAGTCGCGCCGCAACTGCATCAACGAATGGTTGGCACGTGCGTTACCTGCTTCAAGCCGCAGACGATCCCAGTCTGTTGATTCAGGTCGCCGACGCCTGGAACGCCAAAGCCAAAAAGTCGAAAATTCTTCAACGCCCAAACTTCAACGCGCGCGAATACCTGCTGTCTTCGCTGGGTTTGGCCGCGAGCATCAATCCGCAGATTGAACAAAGCTTGAAATCATCGGAGCCTGCCGGGTACGAATTGGACGCAACCGGCGCGTTCGATTTTTTGCAGGAAAAAGCCTGGCTGCTGGAACAGTCCGGTTTCAATGTCCTGCTTCCGGCGTGGTGGACTCGCAAAGGAACCAAGCTGCGATTGAGCGCGCGAGCCAATGTCAAAAGCCCGAAACTTCAAAGCGGTGGCGGTTTGTCGTTGAACGAAATCATCAAGTTCAATTATCAAATCGCTCTTGGAAACGAAGTTCTCACTCTCAAGGAACTGGAAGAACTGGCCAAACTGAAAATGCCGCTGGTCAAGATTCGCGGCCAATGGGTTCAACTTTCCGCCGAAGAAATTCAAACCGCCATCGAATTCTGGAAAAAGAAAGCCACCGGCAAGGCCAGCGTTCGTCAGTTGGTTCATATGTCGTTGGGTGTTGGCGGCGCAACCAAATCTGTCAAAGGCATCGCTTTTGAAGGCGTCAACGCCGACGGCTGGATCGGAGATTTGCTGGCGCAACTTGACGGTCGCAAGGCATTCAAGGAATTGCAACCGACTGAAAAATTCAGCGGCACGCTGAGACCTTATCAAACGCGCGGTTATTCGTGGCTCTCGTTTTTGAGCGAAATCGGTTTTGGAGCCTGTCTGGCCGACGACATGGGATTGGGCAAAACCGTCCAGACTCTGGCTTTGATTCAGCGCGACTGGCAAGCGAACCACGCGAAAAACCGTCGGCCCGTTTTGCTGGTTTGCCCGATGTCCGTCATGGGCAACTGGCAAAAGGAAGCAGCACGATTCACGTCCAATTTACCAGTCATGATTCATCACGGTTTGACGCGAGCCAAAGGCGCGGCTTTCAAGAAAGAGGTCGCCAAACACGCCATCGTCATTTCCAGTTACGCACTGTTGCATCGCGACCTGGCCATTCTGGAAGGCGTCAATTGGCAAGGCGTCATTCTGGACGAAGCCCAGAACATCAAAAACGCCGAAACCAAACAATCCAAGGCCGCGCGTTCGTTGAAATCCGATTACCGCATTGCGCTGACCGGAACTCCTGTCGAAAACAATGTCGGCGATTTGTGGTCGGTCATGGAATTTTTGAATCCGGGCTTTCTTGGCACGCAGGCGGAGTTCAAACGCAACTTCTTTCTGCCGATTCAAACTCAACGCGATGAACAGGCAACCGCTCAGTTGAAGCGGCTGACTTCGCCGTTCATTTTGCGCCGATTGAAAACAGACAAAACGATCATCAACGACCTGCCGGAAAAGATGGAGATGAAAACCTTCTGCAATCTGACCAAAGAGCAGGCTTCTTTGTATGCCGCAGTCGCCGAAGACGCTGGCAAATCGCTGGAAGAAAGCGAAGGCATTCAACGCAAGGGTCTGGTGCTCGCCACATTGATGAAGCTGAAACAGGTCTGCAATCACCCGGCGCAATTTCTGGGCGATAACTCAGCCATTCCTGGACGTTCTGGCAAACTGGCCCGATTGACCGAAATGCTGGAAGAGGTGTTGTCAGCCAATGAACGCGCCCTGGTTTTCACTCAATTCACGGAAATGGGCGACATTATTCAACGCCATTTGCAGGAAACTTTCGGCCACGAAATTCTGTTTCTGCACGGCGGCGTGACCAAGAAAAACCGGGACCGGATGGTGGAACGCTTTCAACGAAACACAGCCGGTTCGCCACAGATTTTCATCCTGTCATTGAAAGCCGGGGGCACGGGATTGAATCTGACAGCGGCCAATCACGTTTTTCATTTCGACCGATGGTGGAACCCTGCAGTTGAAAACCAGGCCACAGACCGCGCTTTCCGCATCGGCCAGCAGCGCAATGTCCAGGTTCACAAATTCCTGTGCGCGGGAACTCTGGAGGAAAAGATTGACGAAATGATCGAACGCAAAAGCGAAATCGCTTCCAGCATTGTCGGCACTGGCGAAGGCTGGTTGACCGAACTTTCAACCAAAGAATTGAAAAACCTGTTCGCGTTGCGCGCTGACGCAATTGGCGAATAAGCATAGAGGAAAATCCGATGAGCAGATATGGGCGGCGCTATAGGCCTTATTACGACGAAGATGATGATTACGGTTATAGCTACGGTTATTACCGAAAAAAGATCAAACCCACTGGCGGCATCAAAGCACAATCGAAACGCGGAGCTTTCGGCGAAACCTGGTGGGCCAAACGCTGGCTCAGCACGCTGGAAAGTTTCCACATCGGCGAACGACTGAATCGCGGGAAAAATTACGCGCGCAGCGGACAAGTGCTTTCGATTGACATCGCCAAAGGCGAAATCAAAGCCAAAGTGCAGGGGTCGTTTACCGCCCCATACAAAATTGCAATCAAATTGAAGGAACTGGACTCTGCCAGTTGGCGAAAGCTGACCGCCGCGCTGGGCAGACAGGCCATATTCGCCGCCAAACTGATGGCTGGAGAAATGCCGCAGGAAATCGAACAGATTTTCAAGGACAACGGCCTTTCGCTGTTTCCTGAAAAGCTGCGCGATTTGGAGACGAGCTGTTCCTGCCCGGACTGGTCTAATCCCTGCAAACACATCGCGGCAGTTTATTTTCTGCTGGCTGAAGAATTTGACCGCGACCCTTTTCTGCTCTTCAAATTGCGCGGGTTGGAACGCGAAGAATTGATTGCTGCGCTCGGCAAAATAGCCGGAAGCACATCTGAAACCACCGCCAAGTCAGCGGCTGAAGCCGAGTTGCCGCCGGAACCGCTGGTCGTCGAAGCGACGATTTTTTGGCAGGGCGGGACGCTGCCGGAAAACATCTTCGGTGAAGTCCGAACTCCACCGGTCAATGCCGCGCTGCTGAAACGATTGGGAAACTTTCCTTTCTGGCGAGGCGAAGAAACTTTCGCCGACGCCATGGAAGCCATTTATTCGAGTGTTTCGGCTGAGGCATTGAAAGTCTTCTGAAATGGCAGCGGTGTTTACAACAGGCGCCCGCTGCTGTTCCAGCGAACCGGCGCGCGGGACATAACGATTGAAACCACGACGCCTAAGCCAGGCTCGTGGCAGCGACTGGTTAGACCGCGCGCGAAGTCTTACGAATAAAAAGCAACGCGGCCAAGTAGGCAGCAGCAACTACATCGTAGGCAAGACACCAACCCGGCCACCATACCGGGACGCCGGGATTCGCGATCACTGCGTGATGAAAGAAATCAAAAACGCCGTGAAGCGCCAAGCCAGCGACCACGAGCCAGGGAGTCTTCCGAAACCCAATCGAAGCCATCGCCATAAACACGAGTGCAGGAACGGCCTCCGCGACCAGAACACTTGTGGACCCGGCCATCGCCGCAAAGAGGAGATACAAGGCGGCAATGACGATCAACACGACTGGGTAGAAGCTGCGCTCCTTGTCGAAGCCAATC
>JAEUQP010000998.1 GCA_016789645.1 Acidobacteriota bacterium
CAGTCGTCTGAAGCTGAATAACGGCTTCGCGTCGCAAAAACTCTTTGGTGATTTCACGGAAGTTCTGCATATACGGCCCGACGATGATCGGTTTGGCAAACAGCGCCGGTTCCAGGATGTTGTGACCGCCGACGGGAACCAAACTGCCGCCGACAAACACAACTGACGCGAACCGGTACAAGGCGGCAAGTTCGCCAATCGAATCCAGCAGAATGATGTCGGCTTCCCTCGCCGTTTGAGCCATTGAGCGTCGCGCGAACTTATCGCTTGCCGTTCCGATCAGTTCCGCGACCGCATGGAATCGTTCGGGATGACGCGGCGCAATCAGCAACCGAACGGACGGCAATTCGCCCAGTGTTCGCAATTGATGAAACGCCGCGAGCAAAATTTGCTCTTCGCCTTCGCTGGTGCTGCCTGCGACGATCAGCGGAGCGCGGTCGAGCGCGAAAATGTCGTTCAACTGCCGCGCGGTTTCAGCCAGCTTGGGCGATTCGCTGGTGTCCCGAATGTCGTATTTCAAATTGCCGCTGACGGCAACGCGCTCAGCAGACGCGCCAAGCTCGATCGCGCGTTCAGCGTCCAATCGGCTCTGCATCAAAAACTGCGTGGCCAGACGATAAAGATTGCGGATAAAAAATCCGAACTTCTGCGAACGGGGGAACGAACGATCCGAGATTCTGCCATTGACGACCATCGTCGGAATTCGCCTGTGACTGCATTCGGTCAGAAAATTCAGCCACAATTCCGATTCCATTAACACGACGATTTCCGGCTGAACGGCATCGAGCGCGCGCCGCACGGTAAAGCGCCAATCGAAAGGGAAATAACAAACTGCGTCGGCTTCGGCGATTTGCTGCCGGGCGACGGCCTGCCCCGTGATGGTCGTTGTCGAAATCACCAGCCGATGATTGGGAAACCGTTGGCGCAAGTCCGCAATTAATGGCTTCGCCGCCAGCGTTTCTCCCACCGAAACTGCATGCAGCCAGATCGCCGGTCGCCAGTCTTTTGGCTTTGTCGGGAACGGCGATACCCACAATCGTCCACGAAGATTGCCCAGGTACTTTCGATTGAAAACGGCTTGATAAGCGAAGTAAGGCAGGAGCGCGAAAAAGGCCAGTGTGTAAAGAAGGCTGTAGAGCATCAGCAATTGATAATTGATAATTGACAATCACCAAGCGTTAGCTCAGATCACTATCAATTATCAATTATCCACTATCAATTATTTAGCGCGTTCCATGTACCGGCCTTCGGTGGTGTCCACGCGGATTTTGTCGCCTTCTTTGATAAAGGCAGGAACCTGAATCGTGATGCCGGTGTCCAGCTTCGCCGGTTTGCCGACGTTGCTGACTGTTGCGCCTTTCACTTCGGGTTCGGTTTCCACGACAGTCAGCTCGACGACGGCAGGAATATCAATGCCAATGGGCGAGCCTTCGTAAAATTGCACGTTAATGACGGTTTCCGGCAGAAGATACCCAGCCATATCGCCCAGATCATCGGCGCTCAGCGAAACCTGTTCGTACGATTCCGTATTCATAAAATGATAACCGGCGGAATCATTGTAAAGGTAAGTCATTTCCTGATCGTCCAACACCACGCGCTCCACGTCTTCGTTGGAGCGGAAACGGTTTTCAGTCGTCGTGCCGGTTTTCAGGTTGCGCATTTTGGCTTGCACCATGGCGCGCAGGTTGCCGGGCGTGTGGTGATGAAATTCGACGATGCGGTGCAGCACACCATTGTGCAAAATGACCATGCCTTTGCGAATCTGCGTTGCGGGAATACCCATTGGAAAATCTCCTTGCTGTCCAAAAAATTGCTGGTTTGAAAAGGCGAGAGAATAGCCAACGGCTTCAGAGCGGTCAAGCAATGCGGCGGCATCCTTTTAACGAAAATCTTCGTTTGCGGGTATTGACGGGTTTGTGACGGCGGGCATAGTATTCAAAATGTCATAGGACTTCTGCAAAGTTAGTGATTGGGAGCACTTCAATTTGTTCCTATTCATTTGATCGGGGGCCGATGCAATTATCTGCTGGCTGGAACGCTCGCCACAGCGCGAGACTCCGTCGCCGCGGAGCTAAGGTCACCCACCTGTTTTTGAACAGGTTCAAATGAGGCTTCTGACACGGCTGAGTGGAAGTCCTTGAACGTTTGATCTCGCATAAATGTCTCGTCTGGCATCATTACCGATAAGCTGCGATGCCGACTTAGAAAGGCCGTTTCAATCCCAATGTTCAGAGTTTTGTTGACTGGCGACACCATGGCGCGCGCCGGTCGTCGTGTGCTGGAAGAACGCTTGTTCGATCTTCGTTCCCAGCGCGAACTTGATTTCGTCGTGTCGAACGTCGAAAACGCCGCCGGAGGTTTTTCCATCACGCCGCGCATCGCCGAAGACCTCTTTGCCGCCGGAGTGGACGTCATGACTTCCGGCAACCACATCTTCGACAAAAAAGAGATTCTGGAATACATCGAACGCGA
>JAEUQP010000139.1 GCA_016789645.1 Acidobacteriota bacterium
TTTTCGATCTTCAAACCATTGCGTTCGGCCACACGGCGCGAAGGTAGGTTTTCCGGGCGAACCATCGAAATCACGCGGCGACTGTTTAGCTGATTGAACGCATACTCCATACACCCGCGAGCAGCCTCAGTCGCAAAACCTTGCCCCCAGAATTTGGGATTGAAGTGATACCCGACTTCAAGTTCTTCAACACCGTCTACTTCCTGAATGACCAGGCCGCAATCGCCGACGAATTGCTGGTTGTCTTTCAAAATCACAGCCCACACGCCGTGCCCATAGCATTCATAACGTTTCAAGTTGCGATCAATCCATTCCGTCATTTCTTGCTGATTGAGCACTTTGGGAAACAGGCGCATGGCGTCGGCGTCGCCCCAAATCCGCAACAACTCCTCGCAATCGGCGTGCGTGATTTCCCGCAACAACAGCCGTTCGGTTTCAAGAATAGGTTTGCTCATAGCCTGGCTCCGCGAAGGTGAAAAACGGCGCGTAATCTAAACGATTTGGTTGAGCTTGGCGAGCTGACGGCTTTTTGTTACAAGTCCTGTCAAATCCACCCAATCAGGAGGCTTTCATGAAGAAAACACGAAAGACCGGCGAGCCGATCAACCGGCGAGAAATGGTCAAACGCACAGCGGCAGGCGTCGGCGCGGCTATCGCATTGTCCGAACCGAGCAATGCAGTTACGACGTCAACAACCTTCACCGGTTTAGCCGCCGAGTATGACAAACACGACGCGCTTGGGTTGGCAGAGTTGATTGCCAAAAAACAAATCACGGCGCTGGAACTGCTCAATGCCGTTCGCCAGCGGGTCGAGGCCTTGAATCCGAAGCTCAACGCCTTTTGCGATCTGTTTTTCGACAAAGCTGAAACGCAACTCAAAGTCGGGCCTGGTAACGGAGCATTCAAAGGTGTGCCGTTCGCGTTGAAAGACATTGGCATTCACATGGCGGGGGTCAAAACGACGTCAGGCAGTCGCGCGTTCAAAAACTACACGCCGAATTTCGACAGCACATTGGTCGAACGTTACAAACAAGCCGGATTGGTGATTTTTGGCCGCACCAATTCGCCGGAATTTGGATTGACGACGACAACCGAATCCGTGTTGTTTGGCCAAACGCGCAATCCCTGGAATCTGGAACGAACTTCGGGCGGATCGTCCGGCGGAGCCAGCGCGGCTGTGGCGGCGCGAATTTTGCCCGCGGCGCACGGCAGCGACGGCGGAGGTTCGATTCGCATTCCGGCATCGTGCTGCGGATTGTTCGGCTTCAAACCTACGCGAGGCCGCGTGCCAATGGGGCCAACGCAATTTGAAAGCTGGAACGGCTGTTCACATCACCACGTGCTGACGATTTCCGTCCGCGACAGCGCGGCGCTGCTTGACGCCACAGCAGGCGCGGAACCCGGTTCACCGTTTTTCTCACCCAAGCCAGCGCGCCCGTTTTTGAAAGAAGTCGGCGCTCCGACAGGTAAGTTGAGAATCGCGCTGGCGATCGAACCGACTACAGGCAGTCCGGTTGATCCCGAATGCCGCCAAGCTGCAATGGATGCCGCCAAGCTTTGCGAAAGCCTCGGCCATCGCGTTGAAGAAGCCAAGCTTCCCATTGAAGATGCTGTGATGCGCGGAGCGTTTCTAACTGTTCTTCGTGTGTCGCTGGCTAGAGTGTTGGATGACGCGACCAAAGTACTTGGCCGTGCTGTCACCGATCAGGATGTGGAACCAATCACCTGGCTGATAGCCCAGGCTGGAAAAGCCATCAGCAGCATCGAATATTCCCGCGCGATTGCGACCATGCATCAAACCGGTTTGGCAATGGCAAAGTTCATGCAGCAATACGACGTGATTCTCAGCCCAACGTTGGCAAAACCGCCAGTGGCATTGGGCGTGCTGAGTTTGTCGCGGAACGATGTGCAGGCGTACAGCAAAGATGTAGGCGAATTTGGCCCGCACACGGCGTTGTATAACGTGACCGGGCAACCTTCGATGTCAGTGCCGCTGCATTGGACGAAAGATGGGTTGCCGGTTGGCGTCATGTTCAGCGGACGATTCGGCGAAGATGACTTGCTCTTCCGGCTGGGGGCGCAGCTTGAAAAAGCCAGGCCGTGGGCCAGTCGCAAACCCAATGTTTAAGGCCGCTCTTTGCCAGGCGCGGAAGCGATTTGATCGAAAAAGGCGAAAACATCCGCCAACGCAACTTGCACAATCACCAGATGTTCGATCTCGGCGTACTCGCGCATGGTGACTTCTTTGACTTCGGCGGATTTCAACCCGGCTTCCAACTTGCGGGCATTGGCCAAAGCAAAATCTTCTGTGCCGACACCGATGAAAAACGGAAGCGATTGAATTTTCGCGTCTTTGCGAACGACACCACCTCCGCCAAGCGCCGCAACGGCAGCAAATCGCTCCGGCGTCGTTTGCGCGGATGCAACGGCCTGCATTGCGCCCATTGAATGCCCAACCAGAAATACCTGTTTCCGATCCACCGGGTAAAGCAAATCAACCGCTTCGATGATTTCCGCCGCGCGCACGGGCGTAAAGCCTGCCGAACCGCGCGGCGCAACCAACAACCAGCCCCGTTTTTCGCAGAAACGAGTAATGGCTCCGCGCCCGTAACCATCAAAAAACAGATTTTCGCTGCCACCTGCGCCATGCATGGCAATCACCAAAGGCAATGGTTGTCCTTTGGCGGCAGCGGCGGGCGCCAGCAAACGCACCGGTGCAGTCGCATCCGTGATAGCCAAATTCAGCCAAAACTGTCCTGTTCTTTTCTGGCCATAAAACTTCTTTCCGTTTTTGAGCGCCGTCGCCACAATCTCGGCTTCCGACAGTAACTTTGCCGAAGGATAGTTGGTTTCGAGCGATTGTTTATCAGCCAGCGAAGCCAGCAGCTTCATCAACGAACGAAAACTCTCTGCTTCCGTCGTGGTGCTGCTCAACTTTTCAGCGAACTGCCTCAACGCCAACATTCGCCCGGTCAATTGACTCACAATCGAAAGCGTTTGCTCGGTCGTCGCCAACGTTTTCCTTTCGGACAGGATTTCGGCTCGGAATGTGTAATCGCCATCGCTAAGCTTTTTAATCGGCTTGATCGGCAATTTTCCCGTAAAAGGAATTTTTGCAATAACGACTTCGAACGGTTTTGCAGCCGCTTTGCCATTCAATAACAGCGTCAACCGCAATCGCGCATCTTGAGGAGCCTCTCCCGCCGCATACATCTGGGCAAGCGTGAAATCCAACGCAGGCAAGGCCAAATCCACGAAGCGCGAATCCGGTTTCACATAAAGCGATTCCGCCCACAACGCCGCCGCAGTCATTGGCCGCGACGATCGCAACGTGAAGCGCGCTTCATCTAATGCGCGCCCGGCTTCGCTGAGCCGGAGTTTGAAAAACAAATCAACGGATTTTTTCAGATTGGGAACCGCTTCCTTGCGCCGGTCGAAGTCCGGCTGGGCATCCCACGCCGCTTCGCAAGCGCGCAACCGCTGACCAAGCTCGAACCGTTCAGCCTGAGCAAGAGTAACGGACGACAGCGCGGCAACCATTCCCAGAATCCACAAGGCGGAAAGGTGACGGAATTGTTTCATTGTGTATTCCTCAGCAAAAGAAAGTTAAGTCTGCGATGTTTGGGAGAATGGGATTCTATCCATGCTCGTTTGTCTGGGACAAGCTCAGCGTCTAAAAACCTGAAACCAATCTCCCAACGCTCCGGTAATTTGTATTGGCGCGACAAGATGACTATGCTTCGCGCGGTTGAGGCGTTCGCCGCAACCAACCCTCTCAAACATCGGCAATTTGATTGCGTCAAAATCGAAATTACAACTTACAAGGAGTCACCGATATGAAGAGTCCGTTCAAGACTTGCTGTGCGATTCTGCTCGCTCTGAGCGCGGCAGGATTGATCCACGCATCTGTCTTTGCTCAAGACCCGCCCACCGGCGCGCCACCTGCTGCGACACAGGATCGCCCCGCCGGGTTTCCCGGAATCGGCAGCCGCGAGCCTGAAATCCGTCCGTATGATCGCGTCATCACCAAAGACGCCAAATCGGATGAAGGCGTCTTCACTGTTCATCGAATCAAGGAAAAAGTCTATTACGAAATCCCGAAGAAAGAACTCGGCAAGGAGTTTTTGTGGGTTAGCCAGATTGCCAAAACCACGCTCGGCGTGGGTTACGGCGGTCAGGCATTGGGCAATCGTGTCGTGAAATGGGAACGCTTGAACAATCGCGTTTTGTTGAAAAACATTTCTTATGAAGTCGTGGCCGATCCGAAAGCCCCCATTGCCAAGGCAGTTCAGGCGGCGAACAACGACGCCATCATCAAATCGTTTTTCATCGAAGCCCTGGGCAAAGACGATTCCGTCGTCATTGACGTGACCAGCCTGTTCAACACCGAAGTCACCGAATTCAGCGCCAAAACCCGGTTACGCGCGCGCATTTTCGATGCCTCAAGGTCGTTCATCGAACGAGTCGTTTCCTTCCCGACCAACATCGAAGTCGAAGCCACGCATACGTTCAGCAATCCGGCGGACACGTTGGGCGGCGGCGCTTCGACTCCGCCGAATCCGTTTCTGGGTGCGGGCATGGGAACCGGCAGCGCTTCAGTGGTGATGCATTATTCGATGGTCAAACTGCCGGAAAATCCGATGATGCCGCGTTTGCTGGATGAGCGCGTCGGATATTTTTCTGTTCGCAAAATGGATTACAGCAAAGACGAACATCGCGCTCCGCAGCGGACGTTTATCACTCGCTGGCGACTGGAAAAGAAAGACCCGAACGCGGCGCTCTCTGAACCCGTCAAACCGATTGTGTATTACGTGGATCCCGCGACACCGACCAAATGGGTTTCATACATCAAAAAAGGCATCGAAGATTGGCAACCGGCATTTGAAGCCGCCGGATTCAAAAATGCGATCATTGCCAAAGACGCTCCCAAAGACGACCCGGATTGGTCGCCGGAAGATGCCCGATACTCCGTTGTGCGCTGGCTGCCTTCGACGATCGAAAACGCTTCGGGGCCGCACATTCACGATCCGCGCACCGGAGAAATTCTGGAATCAGACATTCAGATGTATCACAACATTCTGAACCTGCAGCGCTCTTGGTACTTCACTCAGGTTGGCCCGCTTGATCCGCGCACACACAAATTCCCGTTCCCGGATGACCTGATGGGCGAATTGCTGCGGTTTGTCGTTGCGCACGAAGTCGGCCACACGCTCGGTTTCCAGCACAACATGAAAGGCAGTTCGATGTATCCGTTCGAAAAGATTCGTGATCCAAAATGGCTGAAAGAAATGGGCCATACGCCTTCGATCATGGATTATTCGCGCTTCAATTACGTCGCTCAGCCCGAAGACAAAATTCCTGTTGAAGACCTGATTCCGAAAGTCGGCCCGTATGACAAGTGGGCGACGATGTGGGGTTACAAACCGATTCCCGGCGCGAAATCTTCGGAAGATGAAAAGGCGACCCTGGACGCCTGGGCACGCGAACAAGACAAAACGCCCTGGTTACGGTTTATGACCGCCAAAGCTCGCGGAGCCGATCCGGGCGAATTGACCGAAGCAGTTGGCGATGCCGATGCTGTCAAAGCCTCGACGCTGGGCTTGAAAAACCTGAAACGCGTGGCTGATTTGCTGTTGACGGCGACGACCACGCAAAAAGGTGAACCGTACAGCGATCTGGAAGAAATTTACGGCGATATGATCGGCCAGTGGCGGTTGGAAATGGGACACGTCGCGGCCATCGTCGGCGGGTTCCAGACTCAACAAAAACATGTTGGCCAGGACGGCGTACTTTTCACTCCGATTTCCAAAGAGCGTCAGGCAGAAGCCGTGAAATTCCTGAGCGACAACGTGTTCGCCACGCCAACCTGGTTGCTGAACCCGGAAGTGTTGCGCCGTATCGAAGCCAGCGGCTCGCTCGACCGCGTCAAGCTGGCCCAGCAAATGATGCTGAGCCAGTTGCTGAGTTCTACGCGTTTTGCCCGGCTGGTTGAACAGGAAGCGATAGACGGCGACAAGGCTTACCGTCCGGTGGATTTCCTGGCGGATGTTCGCAAAGGAGTTTGGGGCGAACTGAGCGGCACAGCTCCTGTCAAATCGGATGCGTACCGTCGCAACCTGCAACGCGCGTATCTGGATTTGATGGGCGATAAACTCAATGGACGTGCGCCGGTCAATGACGACCAACGTCCGTTTATTCGTGGCGAGCTGCGTGCGCTGAACGCCGATGTAACCAAAGCATTGGCCAGAACCACTGACCGAGCTTCACGCTTGCATCTGGAAGATGTGCGAGACCAGATCGCCAAAATTCTTGATCCCAAGTTTGCGGCTCCGGCTCCGGCTGCGGGTGGATTGCCGATCATTTTTGGCCGGTTCAGCGCTTCCGGCGACGAATTGACTGAAGACTTGCTGAAATGCTGGCCGGATCATTCAATCCGAATCCGCCAGTAATCAGTTGTCCAACTCCACTCTCAAAGCCGCATTTCCCACTGGGAATGCGGCTTTTTGCCGAATGGGGAAAGGACTTTGAACTGCTTTTTTCTGAGCAAGTTAGAGGCAAAAAATTCGTGGTTGCAATCCTTAATGGATGGCTTATCATACGCCCGCCATCAGTCACACCCCGTTACTGACAAATCCTTGGTGGCGCAAATCCAGAGGCCAGCAAAATTCGTCAATGGTGCTCCCTTCAAGCTTTGACTCCCGATCGTACTCTTGAAGTTCAGTTGCCGGCAGCAGCCTCTCGCAAATGACAACACCTGCTTTCTGGCTGTGTAAACAGTTAGCCCCCGAACACTGAAAGCAATTTTAGGAGGAAATTATGCGCAAGTTGTTTTTCATGGTGCTGCTGCTTGCTTTGCCACTTGTGGTACAGGCTCAGGATGCGCCAAAGGCCGAAATTTTCGGCGGATATTCTTACCTTCGTGCTGACGACGATGACGGCGGGCTGGATTTGCATGGCTGGAATGCGTCGGCAGCGATCAACTATAAAAAATGGGGTGGAATTGTTGCGGACTTCAGCGGTCATTACGACACTGCCACGCTGTCTCCGGGTGTCCGGGCGGATTTGAGCGCTTACCTGTTCCTGGTTGGCCCGCGATTCACGTACCGTGAACACAAGGTTCTGCAACCGTTTGGCCACGTGCTGCTCGGAGCGGCTCGCTCTTACGTGAAGACTAACACCATCGTCGGCAGAGTCACGGTGGATGATTCGGCATTTGCCATGGCCGTCGGCGGCGGATTGGATGCCAAGATCATTGATAACCTGGCCGTTCGCCTGTTCCAGGCCGATTACGTCCTGACTCGGTTCAACGATCAAACGCAAAACAATTTCCGTCTTTCGACCGGACTTGTGTTGCGGCTTGGATCGCAATAACTCAGTTCCTATTTCGCAGTTCGCAGCTTGGCCTGAAAAGCCGGGTTGTGAACTGCGATCTTCCCTTCAAAGATTCCATTGGTTTCCTTTCGCAAACGAAATCTGGTTGGTTGGCTGGCAGTAACGCTGATTGCAACTTGCACATTGGCTAAAGCCCAAACGCAACCAACTGATGACGCCAAGCGCCTTCCTTTTCGAGCCGATTCGTTTCGCATCACGGTTCCCAAACTGACTCCGCCACCAGTCGAAGGGCTGTACGATTACTCGTACCGAATCACCGTCCCGAATTTCCGCCAACCGCAAAGCAATCTGCCGACAATTTCGTCTGGTCAGCAGAAAATTCTGACCGCCAAAACCTTGCAACGCGAAGCCGATATGTTGCGATTGCAAGGCACGCCCGATTCGCTGCGAAAAGCGACGTTGAAATATGAAGAATCGTTGCGGTTATGGCGTTCGGCGGGCGCAACCGGCGATCCGGCGGAAATTGCCGATGTGCTGAATCAGCTTGCAGTCATTGCCGAATCCTTTGGAGACAAACAACAGGCAATCAGTTTTTATTACCAGTCATTGCCGCAATGGCGAGCCGCCGGAAATCGCACGACCGAAGCAGCGGTTCTGACCCAGCTTGGTCGCATCTACAATTCTCTGGGCGATAAAAAACAGGCGCAAAACTGTTTCAGCCAAGCCAGGCTGATTGTTCAAACCGCCAGTTTGACCAGTCTGGTGACGATCAACGAAAACAAACGAAGCCGCGAAGCCGCTACGCTCTACAACCTGGGCAAACTGTACGAAGAACAAGGCGAGTTGAAAAAAGCCTTTGAGCATTACCAGAAAGCGTTGCCGTATTGGCAAGAAGCCAATGATAAAAACGGCGAAGCCTCGACCTTGAACAGCCTGGGCAGTCTTGCGGCGCGAGGTGGCCAGTTGCCATTGGCGATCCAACTCTTTCGCTTGGCGCTGCCGCTTTGGCGCGAAGTCGGCGATAAACGTGGCGAAGCCGTTTCTCTCAGCAATCTGGGGTTCGTCGCTGACGCCTCCAACGACAAGCCAACGGCCATCGAGCTTTATTCCCAGGCGTTGCCGCTTTGGCGTCAACTCGATGACAAACGCAGCGTGGCCACCACGCTCAGCGATTTGGCCAGCTTGTATCTGGCCATCGGCCAACGCGATCAGGCGATGAAGTTGTATTTGGAAGCTCTGCCCATTCGCCGCGCCGGAGCCGACAAACGTGGCGAAGCAGCGACGCTCAATAACCTGGGCAATTTGTATTCGTTGTCGGGTGAGTGGCGAAAAGCCGTGGAGAATTTCAATCTGGCTTTGGAAATTCGCCGCACGATCGGCGATACGCGTGGTGAATTGGTGACACTCGGAAATCTGGGAGCGGCGTATCAAGCATTGAATGAACCCGTAAAAGCTCGCGAATGCTACCAACT
>JAEUQP010001052.1 GCA_016789645.1 Acidobacteriota bacterium
ATGCCTTCCAGCGTCATGATCGCGCGCATCACATAGGTGAAATGCGGCGGAATGCGGAACGGATATTCGTAAATGACTTCAGCCAGTTCGTAGGTCAGTTCCTTAAAGCGAATTTCGCCCAGCTTCAGATTGAAGTAATCCGTAAACAGCTTTTCGACGACCGGCCTGATCAGGTTCTGATCCACACTCGTCGCCAGAAATTCCAGATTGATCAAATCCTGCGTCAGCCCTTTCACGTCTTTTTCGACAATGTGGAAAAACGCGTCAATCATCTGGCTTTGCAGCTTGGGCGTAATGCGTCCGACCATGCCGAAATCGAAAAACGCCAGTCGGCCATCGTCCATCACGCGCAAATTGCCCGGATGCGGATCGGCGTGAAAAAAGCCGTCTTCCAGCAATTGCTTCAGGTACGTTTTAGCAATCAGCTTGATGACCTCCGGCGGTTGAATGCCGCGTTCGCGCAGCCCCTGCAGCTCCAGGACTTTCAGGCCGCCGATGAATTCCATCGTCAACACGCGCGGGCTGGAATGCGACCAGTAAATCGTCGGCACGTACACTTCGCGCCATTTGCGAAAGTTCGCCCGGAAGGTTTCGGCGTTTTGGCCTTCCTGCATGTAATCCATTTCTTCAAAAATGACGCTCGCGAATTCACCCAGAATTCCTTCCCAATCTATGCCGCGAATGACTTGCGGAAAGCGCATCATAAACCGCGCAATCTGGCGCAGAACGGCAATGTCGAAATTGATCGTTTTTGCCAGATCAGGCCGCTGCACTTTGATGGCGACGGTTTCGCCCGAATGCAATCGTCCGCGATACACCTGTCCCAACGAAGCGGCGGCAATCGGTTCCGGTTCGATTTCGGCAAACAGCGCAGCAATCGGTTTGCCCAATTCGCGTTCGATGATCTGCATCGCCACGTCGTTCGGGAATGCCGGAACATTGTCTTGCAGCTTGCTTAATTCTTTGATGTACGCCAGCGGCAGCAAATCGGCGCGCGTAGAAATGGACTGGCCGATTTTGATAAAGGTCGGACCAAGCCTGAGCAATTGGCGGCTGAGCCATTGCCCTTGCCATTGCAAATGTTTTTCTTCGGATTCGTCTTTTTTGCCGACAAACCAGCCTCGGTGGTAGGCAAACACAAACACGTGATAAAGCGTGAACGTCCAGATGATTCGTCCGGCGCGAAACCAACCGCGAATCCCATTTCCTTTGATTTGAGCGTTCGGATCGTAATGCGCCAGGTTTGCCGCCGGAGTGGATTCCAGCAAGGCAGGTTGTTCAGCCAGCACCTTCACTTGACCGTTTGATTGAAGCTGTTCGATCTCTATCTTCGCTAAAGCCATTTTCCCCCTTCACTGACAGCAAAATCAGGGAGTCATTGTTTTGACAGAACCCAAAAGTATTCTGCCATTGTTTATGTCAAAAACTATACGACTCAAACAAAGCTGAGGTTGCGGCGAACAATTTCCGAGTCGAAATACCGTATGGCGCGGTCGCGGTCGCGAGTGATTTGTGCGCGAAGTTCGTCCACACCGGAAAACTTCTTTTCGCCACGCAGCCGGTGCAATACGCGCACTCGAATTACCTGATCGTAAATGTCCTGGTCAAAATCAATCAGGTGAGTTTCGACTTTGGATTCCAATTCGCCGCCAAAGGTCGGGCGTTTGCCGATGTTCGTGACGCTGCGCCGCCAAACGCCGTCCACAAACGCCAAGGTGACATACACGCCGTCAGTCGGCAGTACACGATTTTGCAAATCCAGATTTGCCGTTGGATACAACAACTGACGACCGATGCCGTGCCCGCGCGTCACGGTTCCTTCAATGCCATAAGGTCGTCCCAACATGCGGCGCGCGACATTGACCCGGCCAGCTTTGAGCAGCATACGCACCATCGTCGAGCTGATCCGCCGCCCCCGGAGTTGCACTTCGGCGACTTCGTCGGCGTGAAAGCCAAATTGCCGGCTGAGCGTTTGCAGTAATTCGATGTTGCCTCGGCGCTGGTGGCCGAACGCGAACCCTTTGCCCAAGTACACTTCGCGGGCCTGCAATCCGTCCACGACAAATCGCTGCACGAACTGCTCCGCCGACAGCGAAGCCAGTTGCTGATCGAAGTTCAAAACGACGATCTGTTGAATCCCCAACGATCTTAATCCTTCGGCTTTTTGATTGAAGGTTTGCAACAACGGTGGCGCCGTTTCCGGCTTCAACACCTGGCGCGGGTGTGGGTCAAAGGTAATCAGGGTCGGAACCGCATCAATCAACAATGCGCGTTCGACAACAGTGCGGACAATCGCCTGATGTCCCAGATGCAATCCGTCAAATACTCCCAGCGTAACCACCGTCGGGCGACGAAGTTCCGAATGATTTATGTCGTGAAAGATTTCCATTGGCCAGTTTCGCAGTTCGCAGTTCGCGGTCAGCCAAACGCTGTAAACCGTGAACTGTGAACGGTGAGCTAAAGCTCGATTCTTAACCCGTCATACGCCGGTTCGACGCCATCCGGCAAAATCCGGCTCAGTTCCGAATGCTTGAAATCGTGCCCCATATGCGTCAACAACGCGCGGCGCGGTTTCAGTTCGGCAATGTAGTTCAAGGTTTGATCCAGATGAAGGTGAGTGACATGCGGTTTGAAT
>JAEUQP010001072.1 GCA_016789645.1 Acidobacteriota bacterium
CCGCGCTTCGCTGTTTACGGGGTTTGTTCGTCAGGCGTTGAAACGCGAAAGCGGCGGCGATTTGTTCCAATTGCAAAGCGGATTGCTGGTTGAAAGGGATCACGAAAAACTGACTTCGGGCAAATGGCGCAATCCTTGCGAATTACCGGAATGGGGCGTGCTTATTCCCTGGCTCAGCGAACTGGCTTTCGCCATGCAGAAAAAGGGGCTGGAAACAGAAGGCGCACAGGTGCGAATTGATTATGACGATGCCTGCGACCTGATTGCCCACCAGCAAGCGGAAAACATTCTGAAAGCCGGAATTGCGCCCAACGTTTTGGACAAAGACCTGGTGCAATTTGAAATCACATTCTTTCACCAGTTGTTGCAGGAATATTTTGCGGCCAGGAAATTGGCCAAAGAGCCGAATCCTTCGCTGGTTCACGTGGAATGGGAAGCCGCGAAAGTCAGCCCGACTCTTGCCGAAACCATTGCCAAACTGGCCGACGGCGATCCGTTGCCGCCGCTGGCGCAGACCGGATGGGAAGAAACGACGCTGACCGCTGCGCCGATGGCGAAAGACCCGGAAGCGTTCATTCGCGCATTGATGCCGGATAACCTGCCATTGGCGGCGCGCTGCGCCGCTTCATCAGAAATCAGCATCAATCCTGAACTGAAGCGAGAAATTCAGGATGAATTGATCAAGCGGACGCAGGATATGACGGCAGACCTGCGCGCACGCATTGCCGCCGGAGAAGCTCTCGGCTTAATTGGCGATCCACGGTTTGAACGTCGCAGCGGCGAGTATGGCGATTATCTGCTGCCTCCGTTGGTCACGATTCTCGGCGGCAACTACACCGTCGGCGATAACAAGGGTCAGTACCCGGATGAAAAACCAGCGGGCGAAGTCCAACTGGATGAATTTCAGATTGGTCAGTTCCCGGTGACGAATGCGGAATATAAGCTGTTCGTTGATGCAGGCGGTTACGAACAGGAACAGTGGTGGGACACGCCGGAATCACTTGCGTGGCTGAGCGGTGAAGCCAGCACCGAAGGCAGCAAACAACAGTGGCGCGAAAATCGAAAGACTATTCAAGGTTGGCCAAAGGATCACATTCCCAATCTGGTAAAGCAAAACCGCATAACGTCCAAACAGGCAGAAGATTGGATCACTATTGGTAATTGGACAGAGCAAGAGTTTGAAGAATGGCTCGACGAAAACTTCCCATCCGGCAAACTCTTTCGCAAGCCGGAATTTTGGGACGATGCGCGTTTCAACAATCCTGCCCAGCCGGTGGTTGGTGTGACGTGGTTTGAAGCGCGGGCTTACTGCAACTGGCTGACGGCGAATGCTGCTAAAGACTTGCGCGGTGTCAGTAGCCCGACCGTAAGGAAGGGCTTGGTCTCGGCAATCAAAGCCCTTGCTGACGCGCGGGCTACTGACACTCAGCCTCACGTTTTTAGACTACCAACCGAAGCCGAATTTGAAGCGGCGGCTCGCGGCAAAAAAGGACGCCAGTTTCCTTACGGCAACAAGTTTGATTCGGGGAAGTGCAACACGTTTGAAAGTCACATCCGGCGAACGACTCCGGTTGGAGTTTTCGACAACGCAACACCGGAAGGCGCGTTCGATCTTTCGGGAAACGCTTATACCTGGACGCTGTCAATCTACGATCAGGAGCGTTTCCCGTATCCGTACCGAAGCGACGATGGCCGCGAAGACATTTCGGCAACAGGCGTCAAGCGCGTCCTGCGGGGCGGCTCGTGGGACGGCATTCTAGTCGTCGCGCGGGCTGTCTTTCGTGGCAACCTTCTTCCGGCCTTTCGTTTCAACGATTTCGGTTTTCGGGTGTTGTGTTGTCGTCCCCCTTCCTCTTCCTGAACACTGTCTTGGGACGGTGCGCGTAGCGATCGCGGAGCGCACGCGCGTAGCGCGAGTCCCTTCCCCAGCGCCGTCAGGCGCTCGAATTTATTTTTCAAAAATCGGGTTTTCGGTAAACCAGTCCTTGTCCCAGCACATGAGTTCGCAATCCCCAGGTGTCGGCGTAACGAACGTGATTGACCCAGCCTTTGACCGAGGCATCGAACTCGGCGAAGGTGATGTTGCCGGCACAGTATTCCGCCCAGCGGTCTTTCAATTTGCGGGAGAATTTGACGACGTTGCGAGCTTTGATGCGGCGATGCGTCGGATAGACAACAAACCCCAGCCACGGAATGCCGTGCGCGCAGGGAATGACTTG
>JAEUQP010001086.1 GCA_016789645.1 Acidobacteriota bacterium
AAACCCGGCACGTTTTGCCCAAACGAAGGATTGGACATGCTGACGCGCGAACCGGAATCCACAATGATGTGATAGCCCTTCGGAAAATTCGGATGCGGCTTTTCCCAGTAAAACGACGCAATGTAAGCGTGGCCGCTTTCCGTGCCGTCGTCATTGAAAACCGGCGCGTTGGTCAGTTGCTTCAGATACCCCTGCGCGCCCGACGAGGTGTGCGTGATCAGATTTTTGCCGACCAGGCCGCTGGAATTGGCCAACCCGTTCGGAAAGTGAGCTGATTTCGACATCAGCAGCAACCGAGCCGATTCAATCGGCCCGCAAGCCAGCACGATCTTCTTTGCTTTGACTTCGTAACTCCTGCGCGTTCGGGCGTCGAAATAGCGCACGCCGGTTGCCGTCTTGCCGTCTTTGCTCATCGTCACTTCGGCGGCGTTGGCGTACAGGATCAGTTTGCATTTGCCGGTCGCGAGCGCGCGCGGCATGGCTGTGTTGGCCGACGTATATTTCGATTCGCTGTCGCAACCGCGCATACATTGGCCGCAGTAATGACAAACCGGGCGTTTGGATCCGCCCACACTCATGCTGCGTTCGGTCAGAATGGCTTTACGAGCGGTGATCATCCGAAACTTTTTCGGATCAAGTTTGTCGCAGCCTTTTTTGATCTGGTGCGCCGCGCATAACCACGGTAACGGCTTTTGAAAGATTCCGTCCGGCACGTTCGGGTGATGATCGTAATTGCCGGTCACGCCCATCAACCGCTCCATGCGGTCGTAATACGGCGCAAGCTGTTCGTAACTGACCGGCCACGTGGCGAAATCAAACGGACTGTTGCGCCAGCTCAAGCCTGCCCACAGCAGCGATTTTCCGCCGACGGCTTTGGTCAAAAAATGATCGAAGCGTTGGTACTCACCCGCTTTGGTGAACGGTTCTTTCGTACGGTCAACCGTCAGATGCTTGCGCGGATCCCAGCCCCGGCCGTTTTTTGGCAATTCGTAAGGCATCGTGTGCGAATAAAAATCCTTCGCCGGATCAACCCACTTGCCTGCTTCCAGCACGACGACCGAAGCGCCCTGCTCTGCCAGTTGCATCGCCACCACGCCGCCCGCCGAACCGGAACCGACGACACAGACATCAAAGATCGAATTGTTTTGACTTGCCATAATTGTTCACTTTCCTGTTATCCGTCGTTCGCGCATCCACTGAATCATGTCCTGCCAATACGGCAAATTCCTGCCGGTCGTAACATCTCTCAGACTGTGATCGCCGTTTGGATAAACCTTGGTGGTGATGGGCGCGCCTTCGGATTTCAGTTTTTCCAGATTACGTATGCTCTGCCGGGCGGGCGTGCTCAAATCTCTTGCTCCAATCAGCCATAAGTTGGGCACTTTGGTTCGAGCGAGAACCGGAATCGGATCAAACCCATGCAGGCCGTCATAACGTTCCAGGCGACGGTCAATTTCTTCGTCGCTGAGCCGTTCGACAGGGCGGTGCCCATCGCCGGTCAATGCGCTGTAGTAAGTTTCCAACCCGCACGAAGTTGCCGCTCCAGCCATCACAATGCAAAACGCCACGTCCGGTTGTTTGTCCGCCGCAACCGGAATCACCCAACCGGCCTGACTGCCGCCGAACAAACCGATTCGTTTGGCATCCACTTGCGGCAATTTTTTTAGGTGATCGAAACAAGCCAACACGTCCGCCGCCAGAATTTCCAATCGCTCTTTGCTGCGTTCCACTGTCAGTTCTTCAAACCGGCCTGTGGATTCGCCGACGCCGCGTTTGTCGAATGTCAGCACAACTATTCCTTCGGGAACCAGTTTTCGCCAATCGCTGCTGATGTCTTGCCGACGAATTCGCCCCGAACCATGCACGCTGACAATCGCCGGAAACGGCCCCGTTCCCCAACGCGGCGAAGAAATCGTCGCGGCCAGCAACGCATCGCCGGAGCGAATTTTGACTTCTTCGTGGCGAATGCTGACGGCTCCGGTGTTGTAAATTGGCCAACCGACAAACACGAACAGAAAGATCAACAACACCAGAGCCGCAATCGTTTTCACGCGAGCAGAGGGTTTCATGACGGCATCTCACTATGGGAAATCCAGGCAGGTTGGAAAACCTGCCCTATTTTTTCGGCGCAGTCACCATCGGGAAATCGTCCGTGCGGAACGGCGTCGCGGGCAGCCCGGCTTTATTCCAAAAATTCAACACCGGCCAGTTTTCCCAGCCGAAACGAACCGCTACCGGCTGAGCGACTGACGTGCTGGAAACAACAACCTTCTTGCCTTTGATCTCGGCTTCGGCAGGAACGAATTTTTGATCGGCTCCGGCGATGGTGAAGCCCATCAATTTGCCGTCTTTGGCCACCAGCCCGCCGCCGATGTGGTTGAAGCTGAGTTCGATCTTGTCACCTTTGACCTTCATCTTTGAATAAACCGGGCCGGAGTAATCAATCTTTTCGCCGTAAGCAATCGCCCGAGCGGCCAGCGCCAACCGTTCGCCAACAGGCTGTTTCTTTTTCGGGTGAATGTCTTTTTCTTCGCCGACATCGGTGATGACGGCCATGCCGGTTTTCGGCAGCCTCAAGGTCAACAATTGAGCCTCGCGCAATTCCGGCCACGTCCCCGGCGCAGGTGGAGCGAAGGGCGCAAGCTGCACAAACAGAAAAGTCATTTCGCTGTTCCAGGCTTTGCGCCAATCCTGAATCATCGCTGGAAAGATCGAACGGTATTCGTAAGCGCGCGTAGCGTTGGCTTCGCCCTGATACCAGATAGCTCCGCGCAGCGCGTAAGGAACGAGCGGCGCGATCATCGCATTGTACAAACCCGACGGACTGTTTTGATGGCCCGGCCCCATCGGTCGCCCTGGTGCAGCCGGAGCAGGTTTACCTTCTTCTTTGGCTTTGGCGACGGCTTCTTTGTGTTTTTCCATCGCAGCTTCCCATTTGGCGTTGGCTTCGGGGAACGCTTCCAAAGCTTTGGCGTAACGTTCGCGGACGCCAGCGAAGCTTGGATCGTTTTTGACCACGCCGTCGCTCGTCCAGGCTTCGGAAGGCGTGCCGCCATAAGAGGAATTGATCAAGCCCACGGGAACTCCCTGTCGCGCCATCTGCAAAGCGCGACCGAAAAAGTAACCGACCGCTGAAAAGTCTTTGACCGATTCGGGTGCGCATTCTTTCCATTGGCCTTTGACATCGGGTTGAGGCGTATCTTTGGAAAGCCGCGGCACGCTGAACAAACGAATCTTCGGATAATTGGCGGCGGCAATGTCTTCTTTGGCGTTGGCGGTTTGCGCCATCGTCCATTGCATGTTCGATTGGCCGCTGCACAACCAGACTTCGCCGACCAGAATGTTTTTGATCGTCACGGTGTTCGAGCCGCTGATGGTCATTTCAAACGGCCCGCCGGCTTTCAATTCTTTCAGTGTGACCATCCATTTGCCGCTGGTGGCGGTGGCGGTCAGTTTCTGCCCTTGGAATTCAACGGTGACTTTTTCACCTTCATCCGCCCAGCCCCAAACCGGCACAGGCATTCCCTGCTGCAAAACGCAGCCATCGGAAAACAGCGCATTGGGTTTGACGGCGGCCAACGCGGTTTGCGCAGCAGCAAGGCCAAACATCAGACAAAAAGCCAAAGAGAATTTGCGAAGCGATTGACGCATGAATTGGTCCCCCGAACGAGTGTGATCCGCTGCCGATCTGTCACGACCAGCCGCTGAATCGTTCTGAATTTTGAATTTGATACGGAAAAGAATTGCCGAAAAACTTGATTGCCGTTGCGGCACTCAGATGATAAAGCTCCCTCAGTCGCTTCATCGCCTGCCCAAGCGCATTGTTCTTGTGGAGTTCAGCAGTGTCAATGCAATGGCTGGCTTGCCGAGAAAAAAATTGCCGAGAGTTGTCCAACCGGTCGTGTGCAATAAAAAAAAGGGGGAGCCTTGCGACTCCCCCTTCAGGCTGGATTGTAAGTAAGGCAGTTGTCCCCACTGCCACCTAAACACCGAAACTCACGCCCCAGCCTGTCATCACCACAAGCCCGAACAAACAAGTGGCGATGAAAAAAAACAATCTACCGAAACAATGTAGATTTGAAATCTGCGTGCTTGCTGCCATTTTCCTTTGCAATGAGTATGCCAGCAGAACGCTTTCTACATTCAAAGGCTTTAGCGCCATCGTCCGCCATGAGAACGAGGAACTTTGCCTCACACACGGGACAGATTTAGACACTCCAACAGGGCGCGACTGAACAAGACCAAGAGACCTCAGCAATTGCCATCACTTCAGCCGCAATGCCTGAAACACTCAATTCCGAATTCCTCAGAAATCCGACGACAATGCCGCCAATGATGAATGCGCAAACCTGGATTTCATAAATTTACCTTGAGTCGGCGTTTCTTGATGTTCAGAGTTTTAGGAAAAATGGGAATTCCTGATCGAACCATGTTTGCGGCAAGAAATAACCGAGACAGTTCTTCAGGGTTGCAAGGCTGGCTAGCTGATTTAGAGGAAGGAAAATTTGGCCAACCGCTTCCACAGTGGGGCGAGATTGCACAAAGGCTTCAACGAGGAGTTTGGGCAGCACGGTAATTCACGAAGAAGCCGCCCCTTAATCTCCTTCGATTGGATTGAGTGACATTCGCGCTAATCACCCGAAGCATTCGCCACGACCAGCCCGGATTCAGTAGCAGATGCAGCTTCACGATTGCGATTGCGAGATTGCAATTCTTTCCAAGGCACGTAAGCCTGCCCGTTGTGCTCAACGTGTTGTTTGCACCAGTTGGCAATCAAGTCCAGACAGGCGAAGTCAATGTAATACAGCCGCTCAACATTCAGACTGACCGCCGCGCCTGCGGGAACTGATTCGAGTGCCGCCGCCAATTGTGGCAATCGTACGAACGTTGCCACTCCATCCAGCGAGATGGTGATGTCATCGGGATCTGATTCGTGATGGATTCGCACTTCCAGGTGGGAAAACGTGTACAACAGCTTTAACAATGCCAATCCCAACCCGATCAACACACCAACCAGCAGGTTCGTGACGACAATGCCAATCAGCGTGGCAAAGTAAATTCCGACTTCCTGCCAACCAAAGGGTTTCAATTCGCGGACGGCATTGGGCGAGAGCAGCTTGAAGCCGGTATACACAAGAATCGCAGCCAGTGCAGTCGTCGGAATCTGGTTGAGAATCCCCGGAGCCAGGACCACCAATCCAAGAATCCAAATTCCATGCAGAATTGTCGAAACGCGGGTTTTGCCTCCAGCCGTGACATTGGCGGTGCTGCGCACGATTACGCCGGTCATGGGCAAGGCTCCAAACAATCCGCAAATGGAATTGCCGATGCCTTGAGCAAGCAACTCTTTGTTATAGTGAGTTCTTTCCCCGTTGTGCATTCGATCCAATGCCGTGGCGCACAACAGGGTTTCGGCGCTGCCGATAAAACAGAGTGCGACCGCCGAACCGATGACAGGCCAGGTCAGCCAGTTCCCCAGCGATTCGATCGTAGGAAAGCTGACCACATTCAGCAGGTTGGCGGGAACGTTGATATATTTGACCGGAGCGTCAACCACTTCCGCTCCGATTGTCACCAGAATGATCGCGACCAAAGGCGCGGGCACGAGTTGCAGCCTTTCAGGTAAAGAGCTCCAAGCAAAAATCAGCCCGATCGTTATCAACCCAATCATTGCGGCAATGTGATGCGACGAACCATCCGGCGGCACCAGCCCCTTGTAAACTGCCTCAGGAATCGTCAGCAGATTGGTCAGTCCGCTGCCTTTGGAGCCATCATCCACCATCACATGAATTTGCGAAGCGATAATCAACACGCCGATTCCGGCCAGCATTCCCTGAATCACCGACGGAGAAATGGCCCGAAACCATTGCCCCATTTTCAGCGCCCCCATCATCAACTGCATCAACCCGGAGAGCAGAACAATGGCACCGAGCATGCCCAATCCGTGTTGTTGGATGATTTCCCAAACCAACACGGTCAATCCTGCTGCGGGGCCGCTTACTTGCAACGGACTGCCTGAAATCGCCCCCACGATCAAGCCTCCAACTATGCCGGTAATCAGCCCTAACGCAGGCGGCACACCCGATGCAGCAGCGATTCCCATACAGAGCGGCAAGGCCACAAGGAACACCACAATTGAAGCGAATAAGTCTTTGGCAAAGTGTTCAGGTGATGCGTTCTTCATCACAGCTCCTCGCAGATTCATATTTCCCTCCTTCTCACTGCCAAAATATGAATCCGATAAGCTCTCACGCCATCGCTCAGTTCTATTTTTGGAGCGCCTCGCTGGTCAGTTGAGTGTTATGCAATGGCGGTAATTTGCTTTCGACTCCGATTTGACGATTTTTGAGTTAGCAATGCTTATGCCATGCACAAAATCACCTTGCGTGTGAAAGCATCAACAGTTCGTAGCTGTGCAGAACAAATGCAGCGTGAACTAAATCACCTCAGCGGTGTGGCAAGATAGAACACACTTAGCTGCAATTTCATTTTCGAGCTGGGTTGCCGACGATCAGGGAGAAGCCATTTGAGTTTCAAATTTCCCCTTTTGGATTTGCCAATCAGAGGGGTGAGGAAATGATTTTCCAATTGATTAAGAGCCTGGATTTTCGGCTCCTGAAACCATTTTCAACAAATCGCCAACTGAACAGTGCGCTTCAATAGGGTGTCTTAATTGGAGCGAGGTATTGATCTGATATTGGTTTCGTCTGCCATCACGAATGCGCGTAAGGACTTCAGCCGATTCCAAATCCGCGACAATTCTTTGCACAGCCCTTTCTGTAATCCCCACCATTTCAGCGACTTCTCGCATGGTTAGATCGGGCCTGGAAGCCAGGCAGATCAAAACGTGGGAATAATTGGACAAAAAAGTCCACCCGGTTTCGGCTGGCTGTTTAGCCTCGTCAGCAGTGCGAAATTTTCTCATTGGAAATACGAAATCCTTGTCGTGTTTTATTTGTCGTGATAATGTCTTCGCCGGTTAAATACTAAGACAAGGAGTTCGGGGGATCAAGAATTTGCTTGAATCGCTGGGCAAACTTCAAAACTTTTCAATCGGGAGAAAACGCGAAATTCAATGACACCCAAAAACACTGCAATCACAGTTGCGTACGGAGACGGCATTGGGCCGGAAATTATGGAGGCAACGCTGCACGTGCTGAAAAAAGCAGGTGCGGCCATTGACATCGAAGAAATTGAAATTGGTGAAAAAGTCTATTTGGCCGGAAACACATCCGGCATTCGCCCGGAAGCATGGGAATCGTTGCGCCGGACAAAAGTCTTTTTGAAAGCGCCAATCACCACGCCACAAGGTGGCGGGGTGAAAAGCCTGAATGTCACCATACGCAAAACGCTTGGGCTGTACGCCAACGTCAGACCTTGCCGAGCATATGCGCCTTTTGTTCGAACAAATTATCCCAAAATGGATGTGGTCATCATTCGTGAGAATGAAGAAGATTTGTATGCTGGAATTGAGCATCAGCAAACTGATGAAGTTGTGCAGTGTCTGAAGCTGATTTCCCGTCCCGGATGCGAAAAGATTGTCCGGTATGCGTTTGAATACGCAAAAGCTCGCGGACGAAAGAAAATCACGTGCTTCACGAAAGACAACATCATGAAATTGACGGACGGGTTGTTTCACAAGGTCTTTGATGAAGTCGCTGCGGAATACCCTGAAATCACCACTGAACACATGATCGTGGACATCGGAATGGCCAAGATGGCCGTTGCACCGGATCGCTTCGATATCGTGCTCGCTCCGAATCTGTATGGAGATATCATTTCAGACGTTGCTGCCGAAGTTTCGGGATCGGTTGGTTTGGCCGGTTCAGCCAATATTGGCGATCACGGAGCAATGTTCGAAGCCGTTCACGGTTCCGCTCCGGACATTGCTGGAAAAAACATCGCCAATCCTTCCGGACTGTTGCTGAGCGCGGTGAAGATGCTGGCACACATCGGTCAGGGCGACATTGCGGAACGAATTCATAATGCCTGGCTGAGAACAATCGAAGATGGCATTCATACCGTGGACATTTACAGCGAAGAAAAAAGCAGGTTGCGAGTCGGCACATCACTGTTTGCCGAAGCCGTCATTGAACGATTGGGACAAACGCCCCAATTGTTTGACCCAGCCCATTATTCAAATGAAACCCTGCACCTGACTCCTTACAAGCGGAAAGCGCCAGCTAAAAAAGAGCTTTTGGGAGTAGACGTATTTTTGAACTGGCGCGGAGACGCCGAACAACTGGCAGGAAAATTACAAGCGGCAACCACCACCGGATTAAAGCTTTCGATGATTACCAATCGCGGCGTCAAAGTCTGGCCGGAAGGATTTCCTGAAACGTTCTGCACCGATCACTGGCGATGCCGATTTATGCCGGATTCTTCGACAACGATTGAGCAAGCGCAAATTGTCAGTTTGCTGGATAGCGTGTCGCGCGCAGAGCTGGAATTCATCAAGATCGAAACGCTTTGTGCATTTGATGGTCGTCCGAGTTTTTCTCTTGGCCAAGGACAATAAACCAAACAGCTCAGGGGGGCGGCAAAGAAATTGAAGCGACTTCAAGGGAATGCCACCCCCTCTTCTCTGTACCTCCTCCCTGCCAACTCCTTTCCATCACGTCTTCAGCTCACACATTCGTCAATTTCGCCCCAGCAATGTCGAAAATTGCCTCGCGTTTTTTCTCCCAACTTTTGCTAACCCCTTGAAAACAAGCTTTTAAGGTTATGGCACAAGCTTTGCCAATATGTTTGGCGTAAGTAAGCCGCAAGCGCGGCAATGTTAGGAAGCTTGAGACAACATAAAAAGTTAGAAGGAGGGAGAAAATAAATGAGAAAATTAGGCTTCAATTTATTGGTCGTGTTAACACTTTGCGTTGGGTTAATGGGCACGGCTCTGGCCAATGGTAAGAATTTGAAAAAGACCGTGACGCTCGACAAAGACGTTTTAGTCAATGGAACGTTAGTCAAGAAAGGAACCTATCAAATCAAATTTGATGCTTCCCAGAGCTTACTCATGATCGAAAACGGCAAAGATGCGGTGGCGACTGCGAAAGTGAACGTCAAACAAGCCTCCAAAAAGGCTCAGTACAATTCGCTGGGTTACACCAGCACGGAAAAAGGTGAATTACTGACGACGGTTACATTCTCTGGCGACAACCGCGTACTCCACCTTGGTGAGCTTCAAACCACATCATCAGATGAATAATTTTCCTGTCAACAAATGAAACTGAGGGGATGACTCGGCTTCGGTGATTACATCACCGAAGCCATTTTTTTCTCCAGTTACAGTTCAAAATTCGGATCGGTGGCTCGATATTCGTCCAGTTTGCGATGAAGGGTTCGCCGGTCACACCCCAGTAATTCTGCCGCGCGCGATTTATTGCCGCCTGTGAATCGCAACGTTTCCACAATGTAGGCACGTTCCAACTCGCTCAGGGTCATGCGTTGTTGACGGGCTTGAGCCAGTAACTGCGACGTTTGCGCAGTGTTACGGATGCGCTCCGGCAAATCTTCAGGCGCCAAATTCGGGCCTTCGGCCAGTGCGACGGCGCGTTCAATCGCATTTTCCAGTTCGCGGGCATTGCCCGGCCACGAATACGCTGTCAGCGTCGCCAACGCTTCCGGCGTGACATTCATGGAAGGGCGTCCGGCAATTTCAGCAGCTTTGTTCAAAAAGTGCTCGACCAATAATGGAATGTCGAAAGGACGTTCGCGCAACGGCGGAATATCCAGATGAATGACGTTCAACCGCCAATACAAATCTTCGCGAAAACGCCCATCTTGCACTTCTGTTTCCAAATTGCGGTTGGTGGCAGCCACGACGCGCACGTTGATGGATTTTTCCTGATCCGCGCCAACGCGGCGAATGGTTCCTTCCTGCAACACGCGCAGCAATTTGGGCTGCATCACCAACGGCAGTTCGCCGACTTCATCCAGAAAAATCGTTCCGCCGTCGGCAGCTTCAAACAATCCGGCGCGAGCCTGTCTGGCTCCGGTGAACGCCTGACCGGTGTGACCGAACAATTCCGATTCAATCAGTTCCGTCGGAATGGCTGCGCAATTGACCGGCACGAATTCGCCTTTCCGCTCCGATAATTCGTGAATCGAACGCGCGACCAGTTCTTTTCCGGTTCCGGATTCTCCTGTAATCAACACTGTGCTGGAGCTGCGGGCGGCGCGAGCGATCATTTTGAACAGTTCCTGCATCGGCTTGGAAGCCCCGACGATTCTGGCCGGAGCCGCGGGCAATTGACGCCGTAATTTGGCCTGCTCGCGCTGCGGAACGCTTTCGGCCAAGGCCTTTTCCACTACACGCAACAATTCATCGGTCTGAAAAGGCTTCGTCAGATATTGAAACGCACCGGCTTTGACCATTTCGACCGCGTGTTCCACCGATCCAAACGCCGTCATCACCACCACCGGAGATTCCGGACGCAACTGGCGCATACGCGCCAGCAATTGATCGCCCGTGATGCCGGGCATTCGAATATCGGTCAACAACAAATCAATCACTTCCTGTTGGCGTTCCAGATGCGCCAGCGCCGAACGGCCATCAATGGCAACAGTCGTTTCGTATCCATTGGCCTCCAGATCGTCCTGCAACAAATCGCGCAAATCGGCTTCGTCTTCTGCAATTAAAATTCGTGCTTTCAAGGCTCCCCCTCAATTCCTTTCGTCTGTTCCTGAATCGGTAACCGGCAGAAACACCGTGAACGTGGCCCCGCCTTCGGCATTATTGCCAGCTTCAATCCACCCGCCGTGTTCTTCGACAATGCGCGTGGAAACTGCCAGCCCCAGTCCGGTTCCATGTCCGACTTCTTTCGTCGTGAAAAATGGATCGAAGATATTTCCCAAATGCTCTGATGGAATTCCCACGCCGGTGTCGGAAATACGAATGACGGCAAATGCGTGCTCGTCGCGCTCGGTTTCCAATCCTTCGACGTTGATTTGCCCGCCTTGGGGCATGGCTTGAATGGCATTGGTAAAGATGTTCAGAAACACCTGTTGCAACAAGCTCGGATCGGCGTTGATCTGATGAAGGCCATTGAGGTGTTTTTCGATCTTGATGCCGTCGCGATCCGCGTTGGGCTGAATGAGTTCAATCGTTTCGTTGAGCAGCTTGGGCAGATTGACCGGACGCAAGCGAAGATCATACGTCCGTGACAGGTTCAACAAGTTGCGGACGATTTTGGCAATTCGTTCCGTTTGATTGCGAATGATCGTCAGATTGCGTTGATGCGGTTCGGCGGGCGTGTCCGCGTGATTGATCAACTGCTTGGCTCGCCCGTCAATGACTTGAAGCGGAGCGCCCATTTCGTGCGCGACTCCGGCGGCCAAATGGCCAACGGCGGCCAGCCGTTCGCTATGGCGGAGCTTGCGTTCCAGCGCCAACCGCTCTTCGGCTTCGCGCTCGGCCTCGCGGCGCTGTTTGGCCAGACTGTCGGCCATGCGATTGAAATTGTTTGCCAGCAGCGCAAGCTCGCCACCGCCACGCGGCACCGTCACCCGGTGCGACAATTCGCCCCGCCCCATTGCGGCGGCTCCGTCCAGCAATCCCTGAATCGGGCGGGTCAGGCTGTAATTCGTCACCACCAACACCACCAGAAAAATCGTCGCGCACAACAACAACGCAATCAGCACGATTTCGCCGCGCATTCGCGCAATTTCGGACCGCACAAAGGAAATGGACTGCGCAATTTCCAGCGCGCCCACCGGCTGCGCATTGACCTTCAACGGCATGATGATCGAAAAAACCTCTTCGCCGCCGAGCCTGCGTTTGATCTCGATTTTTTCTCCGGTGGCAATGACCTGCCGGGCTTCTTTCAAATATCGAATTTCTTCGGGAATGTCCGGATGCGAGGCCAATTCGACGTTGCCGGACATATTGAACAGCAACACGCTGTAAATGCCTGCATTTTCGCGCAACCGGTTGATCAACCGCTGCGCGTCCAGGACGTGATTGGCGGCGTAATTTTCTTCCAAAGCGATGCGCAGCGTAACGGCGTGAGCGCGCACCTCGCCTTCCGCGGCATTTCTCAAACTGCGGTCTCGCTGTTTGAGCAGCAACAAGCTCGCGGCGATCAACACTGCGCTGACCACCACGGTTAAATGCAAAATCAATCTGGTACTGATCTTCACTTTGCTTCCCCTTTCTCCCGGCACTGCAATTCGTTTGCCAGAATCCTAAGCTTACATCGTTTTCGGCGAAGAGGAAGCAGCCGCCCAACTCAATCGTACAAAAAAATAGCGGCGAGTCTTGGCGACCCGCCGCGTTAAAGAGTCCATCAACTAAGCACCAGCTACGGAAGTAACTTGTAAGAATCTGTATTCTGCGCGACCGATTACGGCTCGCGGTTGGTGAAAAAGTAGCTCACGCCGAAGGTGAAGGTGTTCTGATTGCTTTTCGCGATTCCAGCGTCGTTCGTGAAGAACTTCTGGCTGGAAAAATCGCGGCGGAATTCAAACCGTGTAATCAGGTTATTGATCAGCTTCACTTCCTGCGTCAGCGTAATGTCTTTGACGGTTTGCGCGGTTCCGGTTCTCAGACCATCCAGGTCGTTGAACACTTCAAAGCGGGGCGAGAAGGCCAGTTTGTTGGTGAAGGCATATTTGAAATAGACCGCGCTGCCTGTCCATTTGCCACGATTGCCAGCGTTATCGCCGTCCGCACCGTAAACGAAGTTGCCCAGCAGCGTCAGTTTGTCATTGACGTAAACCGTGGCCACCGTATCGGCGATGTGTCGCCAGTTGTCGCGCGCTGATACCGCAGGCACGTTGGCCAGCGGAGCTTCAGGTCCGGCCAGATAGGTTTGCGTCAGGGCGAATTTCTTCGTCGGCGTCAGCCCAAGCTGGAAGCCAACGGTTTTGCCAGCGTTTTGCCCAACGTTGTTTTCAAACAGGTTGTCCCAACCGTTCAGCAAAAAGCCTGTCAATGCGACTTTGTCGTTGAGGGCGTATTTGGCGCGTAATCCCGTGTGGTAATAAGGGCCGAAGGCAAACAGCCAGCCGCGCGAATAATTGAAATTATCCTTGGTTTCGATGACTTCAGCGCCGACCGGCGTATAAAACTTTCCGAAATCAACCGTCAGTCCGCTGCCGATGGGAGCAACGTAACTGGCATAGGCTTGCAGCACATGTTTGGTCGCATCATTCCGGCTGGAATCGCTGACGGAAATGATGCGATCCACCGTTTCGCCCAATCCCAGATCAACGCGGAATCCCAACGGATCGTCTTTTGAATTCGCCTTGTTTAACGTCAGCTTGGCCAATTGCAAACTGAACGCATTGTTTCGCACGTCGAAGGCGCGGCCTTGCGTGAACATATCCACCTTGTTGTTGTTGTAGGTGTAATACCCGTCCACGATTCCGCTGACTTCCACATCGCGGAAAAATTTCAACACCCCTTCATTCTTCTTGGTATCGTCCTGAATGGCGGCGATTTCTTTTTTGAGTTCGGCGACTTCGACAGCCTTGGCCGTGCTGTCATTCGCAGGTTTGGCCGGCTCGTCCAATTTGGCCAGACGCGCCTCCAACTGGCGAATGCGCTCTTCCAGCGCTTCAATGGTTTTGGCCAGTTCGTCCGCCGCGGATTTGGCGACTGCTTTCGTCGTCGCTTTTGACGTCGAATCGTTGGTCGTTCCCGGATCGTTCAATCCGGTTTGGCCATAAGCTGCGACCGTCAGAATGGTTATCAGCATAACGGCCAGCATCGCCGTGCATGTCCGCATGCGGGTGAGTGAACAGGGTTTTGAAAGCATTGCTTTTCTCCTAAGTGTTGATCTGGTCTGCGAAGGCCATCAACAGAGCAATGCTTGCGCGCGTATCATCGCGCGACTTAAACTCCGTTTACGGCCACGCAGGCTCTTTCAGAGGGGGTTGCGTGGTTCGAATCGGGCTGTAGCGCAGGCGATGTTGCAGCATCGTCACAAACGCGTTACAGCCCCATATTTTTCAAGCCTCAGACAGCGTTGACGCCGTGTTCGCCCGTGCGTATGCGAATCGCTTCTTCGACCGGGAATACGAAGATTTTACCGTCGCCGAATTTGCCGGTGCGGGCAGATTTCACAATTGCTTCAATCGCGCCTTCGACGATCTCGTCATCCACAATGACTTCAATCTTCAGCTTGGGAACGAATTCCACTTTGTATTCACTGCCTCGATACACTTCGGTGTGGCCTTTTTGGCGACCGAAGCCGCGAATTTCACTGAGGGTCATTCCTTGAACGCCCAACGCCTGCAATGAATCCTTGACGGCTTCCAGCAGATGCGGACGGATGATTGCTTCTATCTTTTTCATAGCTGTGTTTCCTTTTTTATGCAGGTTGCGAAATGTAGCTGGGCGGATCACACGCCACGGTTCCGCAATCGGATTATTTTTCCAGCGCTTCGGCGGCCATCAAGATGGAATCGTTGAACGAATTACCGCTCATGCCGAATCCGCCAGCCGAAGCCAGATCGGCGTCCAGATTGTACCCTTCTTCGCCGTGCTGGGTGATGTCCAATCCCTGCATTTCATCTTCGCCGTTGACACGAACACCGACGACCAGGTCAACGACTTTCAGGATGACGAATGACGCAACACAACCGAGCGCGATGGCGACCGCTGCGCCAATCAACTGGTTCAACACCTGTCCCGGGTTTCCTTCCAGCAAACCACTGGGAGTCGCCGCGCCACTGGCATCTTTGAACACCGTGTTGACGGCGCTGTTGGCAAACACGCCGGTCAACAACGCGCCGGTCAATCCGCCTATGCCGTGCACGCCAAAGGCGTCGAGCGAATCGTCATAGCCGAGCCTCTTCTTCAGTTCCGTCACCGCAAAGAAACAAACCACGCCTGCGATGAATCCAATCGCCAATGCCGACATCGGCGTGACAAACCCTGCCGCCGGAGTGATGCCGACCAAACCGGCCACTGCGCCCGAAATGCCGCCCAGCACCGTCGGTTTGCCTTGCCGCAACCATTCGATGACCAGCCAGCCAATCGCCGCCGAGGCTGCGCCGAAATGGGTGGTCACGAACGCGTTCGACGCCAACGAACCGGCGGCCACTGCGCTGCCCGCGTTGAATCCGAACCAGCCAACCCACAACAAACAAGCGCCAATCACGCTCAACACCAGACTATGCGGAGCAAAAGGCGTTTTCGGATATCCGACGCGTCTGCCCAGATACAATGCGCAAACCAGCGCCGAAAATCCCGAAGAAATGTGAACGACCGTGCCGCCCGCGAAATCCAAGGCCGGAACTTTGCCGCCCAAAAATGCATTCAGGAATCCACCATCGCCCCACACCATATGCGCCAGCGGGAAATACACGATCACCGCCCACAGCGAGCAAAACAGCAACATCGCGGAAAATTTCATGCGCTCGGCGAACGCGCCCGTGATCAGCGCCGGAGTGATGATGGCGAACATCAACTGAAACACCATGAAGGTCTGATGCGGAATCGTCGCTGCATACGCAGAGGGATCAGCGCCAACGCCTTTCAAAAACAGAAAGTCAAAGTTACCGATGAACGGCGAGCCTTTGGCAAACGACAAACTGTATCCGAAGATCGCCCAGATAACCGTGATGACGGCCATCATAATGAAACTCTGCATCATCGTGGACAGCACGTTCTTTTTGCGAACCAAGCCGCCGTAAAAGAGCGCCAGACCGGGACCGGTCATCATCAAAACCAGCGCCGAACAAACCAGCATCCAGGCGTTGTCGCCAGCGGTTTGAGCAGCTTTGACGGCGGTTTCGGCAGCAGCCAGTCGTTCTTCGACCGTGGGCGTTTGAGCCAAAGCCGATAACGTCATCGCAATTAAGCCGAACGGCAAGACCGCGAGTTTGGTGAGCAAACTTCCCAGTTTCTGTAGTGGTGTCATGATTTTGTTTCTTCCTTCGCGTTTTGATCGTTGAGAGCAAGACGAAGCGCGTCTTCGACAACCGGCAACACATCGTCTGCCAGTTTTTCGCCTGCTGCGTTCGTCACATAAAAAATATCCAGCGCAAGATGCTTTTCAGTCGCCACCTTTGCGAACACGATATCCAGATCGAGAGCCGCCAACGTCCCGGCGATTTTGTAAGCCAGTCCGGGACGGTCTTCGGCCATCACTTCCAGAATCGTGCTCTTGTTTGATGAATAATTATCCCAGCTAAAGCGTGTTGGCGCGGCTTTGAGCATCTTGCGCCTTGAGGAAAACTTCGAGCTTGTTTGAGCGCGCAACCGTTTTTCAACTGCGGCGGCAATATCAAAATCGCCGCTCAGCGCGCGTTTCAACGCCAGATCAATCTGTTCCCAGCGAGTCGGATCGTTGATCGGTTCGCCCGCCGAATCGCGGACTTTGAATGTGTCAATCGCTACGCCATCGGCGCGCGTGTTCAATTGCACGCTCAGAATATTGATTCCCTGAGCCGTCAGAGTTCCGGCAACGGCGGCGAACAATCCGCGACGATTGCGCGCGGCCAGATGTAAATCGGTGCAACGCGTTTGCGTGTTCACGCGCCAGCCAGTTTTGATCAATCGCGAATTCAGCGACGCAGCCAATCGAACGTGTTCGATGATCGTCGGCGGCGGCGTGACGCGCGCGTAATCGTCCGGCAGCAATTTGAAATGGCGACGGACTTCATCCGAATCCACTTCGCTGCTGAGCATGCGAGCAATGCGCTGGCGCAATGGTTCGCTTTCGCTTTCTCCCTCCTCCTCCGGCAGCAAAACCGCACGCGTCTTGGTGTACAGTTCCCAAATCAGCGTGTCTTTCCATTCGTTCCACATCCCTGGCCCGACACCGTGAATGTCGCCGTACGTCAGCATGCACAGTAAATTCAGGTTTTCGATGCTTCCCATTTGCGCGGCGAAATCGTGAATGACTTTTTCGTCGCTCAAATCGCGGCGCTGAGCGATGTGAGACAGCGTCAGATGATGATGAACCAGAAACACCACCTGTTCGGCCATCTGGTCTTCCAGTTGCAATCGAGTGCAGAGCCGTTTGGTGATTTCCACTCCTTTTTCGGTATGGCCACCGCCCAGCCCTTTGCCGATGTCGTGCATCAACAACCCCAGATGCAACACCGCCAAATCACTGATTTGATCGTAAACGCGTCGGTATCTCTCCAACGGCTTGCTGCGTGAATTGGCCAGTCCGTCCAACGCTTCGATCGTTCGCAACGTGTGTTCGTCCACCGTGAAGCGATGGTACAAATCGTGCTGCACCAGACAGGTCACGCGAGCGATTTCCGGCAGATATTTGCCGAGAAAATCCAGATCGTGCATCAGCCGCAATCCGGCGGCGACTCGGCCTTTGGCGCGAAGCATTTTCAAAAAACTGTCTCTGGCTTCGGGCGACGTTCGAAACGCCTTGTTCACACTCGGCAAAGATTCCTGCACGACTTCTTGCAACTGCGAACTGAGCCGGGCGCCGGTCGCCTGCGAATAACTGAACGCCAGCATCATTCTTTGCCCGTCGAGCTTTTCGCCGCTTTCCGCCAGATCAATTTCGCCGTCGCGCATGACGAATCCGCCGGTAGCCGCAGCGGTCCTGACCGCCGAACGTGCGCGCGAAAACCAACTTTTCTTTTGTTGTTTCTGGGCTGCGCGTTGCAGATAACTTTCCGTCAACCGATGCAGCCTGCGCGCTTGCAGGTAATAATCCCGCATGAACAATTCTGACGCGCGCTGTTGAGGCGTATCCGTGTATCGCAAATTGAGCGCAACCTGCTGTTGCAAATCCAGCGACAGCAAATCGCTTTTGCGATTGGTCAGAAAATGAATCTCATTCCGAACGCGGAGCAAAAAATCGTAGGCGGCATTGATCGCTTTGGCGTCGCGATCCGTGATAATTCCTCGTTCCAACAACCCCGCAACTGTCGTCACCCCAAATGCTGTACGCGCAGCCCAAAACAATTCGTGCAAATCGCGCAACCCGCCTGCGGTTTCCTTGACGTTCGGTTCCTGGATGCAAACCGCATCGCCGAACTTGCCATAACGAGTCAGCCGCTCTGCCAGCAATTCGTCCAACAACTCTCGTTTTTTTTTGTCGAAAATTTCGTCGTCCAATCGCTCGGACAACTCTTCAAATAACTCTTCGCTGCCCCATAACAACCGCGCTTCGATCATCGAATTGCGCGAAACAACATCCTCTTTCGCAGCGGACAAACATTCCGCCATCGAACGCACGCTGTGGCCGACGTTGAACCCCACATCCCACAACGAATACAAAATCGCTTCGCTGAGTTTGGCAGCGCGTTCGGCGTCGCGACGCCCTTTGTGCAGAAACATCACGTCAATGTCTGATTGCGGCGAAAGCTCCTGCCGCCCGTAACCGCCTAGCGCAACGACGGCGAAACTTTCGGCATCCACTTCGCCGTTCAACCGCTCTTCAATCGCCAGCCGGACAATTCGCTGAATCAGCAAATCCACCACCAGCGAACGCGCGGCGACAATTTGCGAACCGCTGATCCCGTACCGATGCCGCAACTGCAATCGCTGCGTTTCACTTTTCAAAAACTTTTTCAGCGCGCCCAGCCGATCAACCGAAGTGGGCTGCTTCTCAATTCGCCGCAACTTTTCCGTTGCGTGCTGTTCGATTGTCGCAAGGTTGATCTGCATTTCATTTGGACTCGTTGCCAGATAGAGCAATGCCGATGCCACAGCAGTTTACTGAGTGCGGAGATTGCCTTTAACTGGCGTAGGTATTGGAGATTTCCTGTTTGGAAACTTTCGGCTTAGAGACTTGGTCAAACCAGCAGAGCAACAATTCTGTTTGATCGCTAATCCGTAGCGACATTTTTGTAGAGCGATTGATGAATCGCCAGCGTGATCAGACGCCCAGTCGAGCCTAAAGACTCTGCTGAATGAAGGAATGTTTTGCGAATAACCAATCTGTAGCGTCAAAACTTATTTGATCAGAAAGTAGGATACATCGTCGGCTTGCTCTGCCCCCAAACATTGGCAACATTTTTGTCGCAGACTCGCAATTGATCAACATTTATGTCTGGGCGAATTACCGGACTGAGAGGGTAATTTGGAGTCGCCGGATAATGGCTACGTTTTACTGCCGCTACCCAGAAAATGCAGCAACCAGGCTTTGGCCAATCGCCAGTCGCGCCTTACGGTTTCGGGCGAAACCTGCAAGACTTCGGCAATTTCCTCTTCGGTCAATCCACCGAAAAACCTTAACTCGACGACTTTGCTTTTTCGTTCATCCACCTCGGCCAGAGCGTTGAGCGCCTGATCCAGCACCACCAGATCGGTGAGCTTTTCTTCCCCGGCCACCAACGCCTCGTCCAGAGTTACTTGCCGCACGCTTCCGCCGCGTTTTCGCGCCTGCCGTTCGCGCGCTGAATCCACCAGAATGCGCCGCATCAGGTTTGCCGAAATCGCAAAAAAGTGAGCGCGGTTTTGCCAGTTAACGTTGGCGGCATCAATCAATCGCAAATACGCTTCGTTGACTAGCGCGGAAGTTTGCAGGCTGTGACCGGCACGCTCCTTTCGCATAAACCTGTGAGCGATTCTTCGCAATTCCGCGTGAACCAGCGGAATCAGACGCTCCAAAGCCACAGCATCGCCCGCCCGCCAAGCAAGCAAGAACTTTGTCACTTCTGCCGAACCTGAATTTTCTATTGAAGGCATTTTTTTCGCCACCTGGCTCTGTCGTTTCTGGAAGCTGCCAGCGTTAACTCGTTGAAAGCGCAACGATTATAAGCCAGTTCGCCGGATCGAAAAATTTTTCAGCCGACTTTACCGCTTTTTCCAGCCATTTCCGCATTAGCCGCCGAGAGAACAAAAACCCTTGGAGGTGAAATGATGAAACGCACTGCTGGCAATACAAATTTCGGATCAATCTTCTGGCATCAAATCGTTCGATTCATCGCGTTGAGTTTGCTGTGCGGCATGCTGGAAACATTGGCATTGGCTCAAACGCGAAATGACTTGTCGGGAATTCGCAACAGTTCCGGCGCTCGTCGTTTAAGCTCCCAGCAATTGCAGCAGGTGCGTGAAACCCTGAGCCGGAAAAGCGGATTCACGGAACTGGGTTTTGACGAACAAGGCACGATGACATTAGGCAATCGCCAAAACGTTGTCGGTGGTTCGGCCACAGCCCGTGCATTGTTGATCGCCGGAGTGGACAACAACAATCTGTTCGAATTGGAGAACCACAGTCAATCTGACGAGGTTGCATTCGCGCAGCTTTATGAATGTGCAGATTGGGTGATTGGCGAAACGGGCAAACACATGACGGTTTTCCGGGTTCAGGTGGATTTTGACGATTTCAAACACTTGAGCGGCGCAAACGAAGCCAAGGCAACTTTTGATCTGGGCATAGCCTTGCTGCACGAACTGACCCATGGAGTGTTGAGGCTGCCTGACACCCAGGAAATCGGTCAAATCGGAGACTGTGACGCTCACGTCAATCAGATTCGCAGAGAATTGCGTTTGCCCGAACGTCTGTATTACCAGCCCAACATCACGATAGTGCAAACAAACTCGAAAAAACGAATTGTCGTCGCGCATTTGGAGTTTGCTGAACGAAGCGGCGGGCAAACCACGAAATACCGGCTGGGTTGGTTTCCGGCACACGTTTCGCCGAACGCTCGCAACATCGCCCTGTTGGAGAAGGGATTGGCAAAGGCTCGTTGACGTTTCTTCCCTTTGGGCGAAGGCGAAGGTCAGTTCCAATCGCCAAGGGCTTTTCGCGTCTGAACAATTTGGCCAAGGTGATAGGCATTGTGATCGGCAACCAGCAGAATTTCGCGCAAGTAGGTATGCCCGACTTCGCCGTGCGGAATTTCCGCCGTCAAATCCACAGATGTGTTTTGTGCCAATTGAATGACTTCTTCGAGGTCTGCGAAAAATGCGGCGACCGACGCACTCCACATTTCTTCTGTCACGGCTTCTGTCTCCTTGGGCCAATAGCCTTCAGGAAACGGCGGCGAAACCCAGTTCGGATCGAGCGTGTACCGCAAAATGTCTTCCTGCGCCAATCGCATGTGTTCGAACTCTTCCCAGATAGAATGCTCGATCCCCACTGGTCGCACGCTTCGCAATTCTGGCTTCAACCCATCCAGGGCTTGCTTTGCTGTAGCGTGCGCTTGGCCGCCTCGTAACAGATTGACCAATTGTTCTCGCAAAACTAAATCGTCCACCTCTCTCCTTAAATGTGCCTCCAAGCTGGGGAAAACATCCAAACATTTTCTATTCTGGTTTAATCTGGCATGTATCCCAACGCATAGCTGATTGTCACGACCACTCCAACAAGCAATAGGATCACCAACATGATTACCATTGCCTTTCTCCATCTCCACCATCCGAAGCGGTTGCGCTGGTGAATGATGTTCGGGGTTTGCTCACCAGGAGAATCATCCAATTTGATTCGAGTCGAGTTCGGTTTTTCCCATTGCCGCACGGGCACAATGAAGCGGTAGCCGCTCTTGGGCACGGTCTCGACGAACCGTTCACCATTCGCACAAAGGGTTTTTCTCAGAATCGAAACGTTGTTGGCAAGATTGGCCTCTGTAACGATCACATCGGGCCAGACCAATTGCATCAGTTCGTCTTTTTCCAGAAGGTGTCCCTGGTGTTCAACCAGCACGCACAGCAAATCGAAGATTTTTGGCTGAAGTGGAACGGCTTCACCGCCGCGCAACAACTGATGCTCCGCGACATCCAACCTGTAATGGCCGAATTCGTAAATGATGTTTAGCTGAAGGCTCATAACTACTCCAATTAAGGTTAAAGAGCGCTTCCCTAGAATTTCCCTAGAAAAAACTTGGTGTGCTCTGAAGACTTTGCCACGGGGCTGAAAGTATTTTCCGCAGCCGAATGAGCCGATAAAAGCTGATTGTTGATACCGGCGCATTTTAAGACAGGTGTGTGGCCGAAACAATGAGGTCACACCCTGTCTGAGCCTAAAATCCGCATATTTTTTGTGACACCACAAGAAGGAGAATTCATGCTCAGCCCAATCAACTTGTGTAATTTCGTGCTTTTTCTCTGCCTGACACTGGCAACCACCATTGTTCACGGGCAAAATTCACGCGCCACCTCTTCTGCTTCTTATTTGGAACGCGGGAACAAATCGTTGGAAAAAGGCGAATTGGAACGCGCCATTGCTGATTACGACATGGCCATCGCTTTTGATGGAAGCAGCGCCATCAATTATTACAACCGCGCCGTGGCTCGATACCGCAAAGGGGATGCGGAAAACGCGCTCCGTGATTTCACGCGAGCCATCGAATTGAATCCACGCCTGGGCGATGCTTATACGAATCGCGGCGCGATTTTGTATGAGCAGGGACAATTCGACCTGGCACTCAAAGATTTCAATAAAGCGATCGAACTCAATCCGCGTGATGTCAAAGCCTGGACCAATCGCGGATCCGCACAGGGCGATCTGGGCGATCTTGCAAGTTCGATTGCCGACCTAGATCAGGCCATCAAACTCGACCGGCGCAATTCACTCGCCTGGACAAATCGTTGCAACATACATTACCGCCGAGGCGAATTGGAGGCTGCACTTACTGACTGCAAACAGGCGCTCAAACTGGATCAGAATTCCGCCCTCGCCTGGAATGATCAGGGTTTGGTGCGGTTGGCTCAAGGTGATTTAGAGGGCGCACACGCCGATTTTGATCGCGCCATCGCGCTCGATTCACAGAGCGCTTATTTTTTCAGTAATCGCGGCGGAACATGGTTGTCGAAAGGTAAGCCGGAACGCGCAATGGACGATCTGAACCGTGCATTGGCACTCAATCCAAAACAAGCTGAAACCTGGTATCTGCGAGGCGTTGCCAATATAGCCAGGGAAGATTTCTCACGCGCAACAGCGGATTTCGATGAAGCGCTGAAGCTCAATCCGGAACTCACCGATGCTTATTGCAGTCGCGGCGTCGTTCATCTGATGCAGCGCAATTTGACCGTAGGTGAAGCGGATATTTCCCATTGCAAAAAAATGGGCGGAACACTCTTGCCTCAAGCAGAAAAATTGTTGCGCGAAGCAAGGGCGCTCTCTCCACGTTGATTCGTCAACAACAAACAA
>JAEUQP010000159.1 GCA_016789645.1 Acidobacteriota bacterium
AACATTGGAAAACAGGCAAGTGCGAATCATTCCGTCGGCGGTCAGCCGAATGCGGCTGCAATGGCCGCAAAACGGTTGCGTGACCGGATTGATGAAACCGATTTCGCCGGGCGCTCCGTCGGCGAAACGCCAACGCCGCGCAGTTTCGCTCAGGTTTTCAGATTGCACGCGTTCCAGCGGAAAGACTTCGTGGATGCGGGCGCGAGTCTCTTCGCCAGGGATGACCATCTCGCGTTTCCAGACCTTGCCGTTGTCCAACGGCATGAATTCAATAAAGCGAACGTGGACGCCTTTGGCACGGGCAAATTCGGCAAACGCAATAGCTTGGTCGTCGTTGATGCCGCGCATCATCACACAATTGACTTTGACCGGATGCAGCCCGGCTTCGAGCGCGGCGTCAATGCCATCCAACACGCGGTTGAGTTCATTGCGCCCCGTCAGCAGTGAAAACCGTTCCGGCGTCAGCGAATCCAGGCTGATGGTGATGCGCTGCAAGCCACCGCGTTTCAAGGCTTCGGCGCGCCCACGCAAAAAGTGCGCGTTGGTCGTCATCGCCAAATCCGAAATGCCGGGAATCGCGCCCAGCCGTTCGATCAAACTTTCCAGGTCGCGGCGCAACATAGGCTCGCCGCCGGTCACGCGCAGTTTATTGACGCCTAAACCGACGAACACTTCCGCCAGCGTAATGATTTCTTCGTAAGTCAGAATTTCCGGTTTCGGTTTCCATTCCATCGCTTCAGTCGGCATGCAGTAAAAGCAGCGAAAGTTGCAACGGTCAGTAATGGAAATCCGCAAATCGCGAATGACGCGGCCAAAACTGTCTTTGAGCACTGGTAAATTCATGTTTGCTTGCCTTTGGAATTGTTCGGAACGTATTCTAGCAGCCGCCCGTCGGAAGTCACAAAATCACTCAAAGAGACCAAAAAGGAATCCGAGCAATGTCCGAACAACTGGAATCGAAGATCGTCGCGCGCCTGCGCGAAATTCTGGGCAAAGACGCCGTTGCCGCCGATGACGACGAATTGTTGGTTTACGAATGCGACGCGATGACGACGCACAAATCGCGTCCGCTGGCGGTCGTCTTCCCCAGCAACACCGAGCAGGTTTCTTTTGTCGTCAAACTGCTGGCGGAACATGGAATCCCGTTCGGCCCGCGCGGAGCCGGAACCGGTTTGAGTTCGGGCGCGGTGGCGGTTGGCTGTGAAAAAGGCGAGCGCGCCGTCATCATCGAAATGGCGCGGATGAACAAAGTGCTGGAAGTGGATTACGCCAATCGCCGAGCCGTCGTCCAGCCGGGACTGATCAACGTTCGCTTGTCACAAGCCGTCGCCGAGCGCGGATACCATTACGCGCCTGACCCTTCTTCACAAACTTCCTGCACCATCGGCGGCAACGTCGCCGAAAACGCTGGCGGCCCGCATTGCCTGAAATACGGAGCGACGACCAATCACATTTTGGGTTTGGAAGTCGTGCTGCCCACGGGCCAAATCGTCAACCTGGGCGGAGCCGGAGCCGATTCGATTGGGTACGACTTGCTGGGCGCATTCGTCGGCAGCGAAGGCACGATGGGCATTGCCACCAAAGTTACCGTGCGACTGACGCGCACACCGCAAATGATCATCACCTTGCTGGCGGATTTTCTGGATTTGAACGACGCCAGCCGAGCCGTTTCCGCCATCATCGCCGCCGGGTTGTTGCCCGCCGCGTTGGAGATGATTGATAAAGTCGTCATCGCCGCCGTCGAAGATTCGATTTACGCAGCCGGTTATCCGCGTGATGCAGCGGCGTGTTTGATCGTCGAACTGGACGGGTTGCAAGCCGGACTGGAAACGCAAGCCAAACGGGCGACGGAGATTTGTTTTGCCAATGGCGCGCGCAGTGTTCGTGCGGCGTCGGACGAAACCGAACGCAAAAAACTCTGGGCAGGCCGCAAAGGTGCGTTCGGCGCGTTGGGCAGAATCAGCCCCGACCTGTTTGTGCAGGACGCCGTCGTCCCGCGCACAAAACTGCCTGAAGTGTTGGCGGGCATTTACGCCATCGGAGCCAAATACAGCATTCGGCTTTCAACGGTCTTTCATGCCGGAGACGGCAACCTGCATCCGAACCTGAATTTCGACGGGCGCGACCCCGACGAAGTCGCGCGCGTTCACCAGGCCAGCAAAGAAATCATGAAGCTCTGCGTTGACGCGGGCGGTTCGATCTCCGGCGAACACGGAGTCGGGCTGGATAAAATTGGCTACATGCCGATGATCTTCGATCAGGCTTCGCTGGATGCGATGCTGGCCGTCAAAGATGTGTTCAACCCGCTCGGCCTGTGCAATCCCGGCAAAGCCGTTCCGGCTCAGAAAATGTGCCGCGAACACAAAAAAGGCTTCGAACATTTGCTGGCCAACTGAGCAATTGTAAAGGATGGAACCGTAGTCCAGTCGTTTGGATGTGTTATGCCCTACCGATTGGTCAAAGGTGAGTTTCACCTGTTTTACAAAAAGCAGAAGCGGGTCGGGTCGCAACCGGATGGAGATTCCGTCTGGTTCAAACCGGAAGATTGCGCCTTGCTCGGCAAGCTCGGCGACGGCAAGCGTCATCAAAATTTCGCGCAATACGATCAAACTGACGCATCCACCGGAAGATTTGATCCTTGTACCAGGATAACCGGCATCCTCTTAACTTTTTGGAGATAATTCATGCGATTTCGCCCCTTTGCCCTTGGAATATATTTTCTGCTGCTGACTGTTGTCGCCGTTGCTCAACAACCGGCGACGCAAACGCCTGCGCCGGATTCGCCCGAAGCCTTGAAACAACAAATCGAACGGATGCAGCGCAGACTGAATGATTGGCCGAATCTGGAACGATACAAAGAGGCGAACGCCAAAGTGCCGCCGCTTGAAAAAAACGAAGCTCGCGTGGTGTTTCTGGGCGATTCGATCACCGACGGTTGGAAGCTGGCCGAATATTTTTTCGGCAAGCCTTACATCAATCGAGGCATCAGCGGGCAGACGACTCCGCAGATGTTGATTCGCATGCGCCCGGACGTGATTGCTCACAAACCGAAGGCGGTCGTCATTTTGGCCGGAACCAACGATATCGCTGGCAACACCGGACCGATGACCATCGAGATGATTACGGACAATTACGCTTCGATAGCCGAATTGGCTAAAGCCAACGGCATCAAAGTCATCTTCGCTTCCGTGTTGCCAATTCACGATTACGGCAAGAACAAGATTTCGGAAAAACGTTCGCCGGAAAACATCCTGAAGCTCAACGACTGGCTGAAAGCCTATTGCAAAGCCAACGGCCACACCTACCTGGATTACTTCAGCAAGATGGTGGACGAAAAAGGCATGTTGAAATCCGACCTGGCCAACGACGGCCTGCATCCGAATGCCGAAGGCTACAAGATCATGGCTCCACTGGCGGAAGCGGCAATTCAGCAAACGTTGAAAAAACGATGAAGTCAGAATGATGAAGGATGAATAGATGAACTCCTGCCATTCATCCTTCATCCCTCAACATTCATCATTCCGAAAATGCACCAAATCACAGTCATCAAAGGCGACGGCGTTGGACCGGAAATTTGCGACGCAGCGATGCGCGTCATCGAAGCGACCGGCGTCAAATGCCAATGGGACTTCGCGCTGGTCGGCGGACAGGCGGAAAAGGAATTCGGCACACCGCTGCCCGCTGAAACCGTCGCCAAAATCCGCCAGAACAAAGTCGCGCTCAAAGGCCCAGTTATCATCGAAGCAATGGGCGAAAAGGTGCTGGTGTCGCACACCGACCACACGCAGCGCGTATATTCCAACATCAACACGGCGCTGCGAATCGAACTGGGAGCCTTCGTCAACGTTCGTCCGTTGCGCGCGTTTGAAGGTGTCAAATCTCACGCGCCGAAGCTGGACGTGGTGGTCATCCGCGAAATCACCGAAGATTTGTATAGTGGTTATGAACACGCCATCGGCACGGATGCCGCCGAAGCCATCAAAATCACCACACGCAAAGCATCGGAACGCGCCGCACGGTTCGCCTTTGAATACGCCACGCAACGTTGGCGACGCCGCCTG
>JAEUQP010001136.1 GCA_016789645.1 Acidobacteriota bacterium
GTTTCCGGCGAAGGAATCGCCACATCGCGCATGCCTTCGATGGCTTGATTCCATGCTTCGCGCTTTGACACTTTGCGATGCAGACGGATGGCTTCGGCAATTTGTTCGCCGACGGTAAAGACCGGATTGAGCGAAGTCATCGGGTCTTGAAAGATCATCGCAATATCGTCGCCCCGGATTGCTCGCATTTGCTCGTCGGTAAGTTTCAGCAGATCGCGCCCTTCAAACTGAATTTCTCCGCCGACGATGCGTCCGGGCGACGAAACCAGTCGCATGATGGAAAGCGCCGTGACGGATTTTCCGCAGCCGGATTCGCCAACCAGACTGAGTGTTTCGCCACGTTCAACCGAAACAGAAACGTCGTCCACCGAGCGAACTTCCCCGCGCTTCGTGGCAAAATAAGTCTTTAGACCTTTGACTTCGAGCAAACTCATGAGCCGTTGAACAGGATTGTAGAATGAACGACGGCGACTATAAGCCAGAGTCTGACTGTCGGCAAATTCCGTCACACGTCGGGCAAAGGTGACAATTGGCAACAGGGAAAAAAGTGTCACAACCTGCTTTTTCAACGCCAAAACGTTGGCATTAGGATTGCCGAGCAAGTTCGGACACCCCAGATAACAGAACGCAACGTTCAAGAACTGGAACAATGAAAAAAACAGTACTGATTTACAACCCGATGGCCGGCGCGTTGCGCCACGATCTGAAGCAGATCGAAAAACTGACCTCTGCGTTGGAACAGCAAGGAATTTCCGCTGTCTCAATGCCAACCAGCCATGCCGGACATGCGACGGAACTGGCCCGACAGGCCGTGGCTGACAACATTTCAATGATCGTCGTTTGCGGCGGCGACGGAACCGTCAACGAAGTGGCTCAGTCGTTGGTCGGAACAGAAACCGCGATTGCCGTCTGGCCTTGTGGAACGGCGAATGTGCTGGCGGACGAACTGCGTTTGCCCAAAACCGTTGACGGATTGGCGGCATTAATTGCCGAAAACCAGGTTCGCACGATCAGCGTGGGCAAGGCCGTGAAACAAGAAACCGGATGGCAACGTTACTTTCTGCTGATGGCTGGAATCGGATTGGACGCGACAATTGTGCAAAACGTGAATCCGGAACTGAAAAAGTCGCTGGGCAAAGCAGCGTATTTCGCGTCGGGGTTGAATTTTCTGTTTCGATTGCCGTTGACTCCGTTTTCGATCAATTTCAATGAGCAGTGCCACGAAAGCACCTTTGCGGTGGTTTCCAATGCGGCGCATTACGCCAGTGTGTTTACGCTGGCGCCCGGCGCAGCCATTGATGACGACAAATTGAATGTCTGTATTTTCAATTCGCGCAGCCGATTGGTTTATTTGAGCTATGCCGCGCTGGGCGTGGTTGGCGCGCACACACACAGTCCCGGTGTGGTGTACCAGGAAACCGGCAGCGTTCACGCTAACTCAAATGACGAAGCGTTGGTGCAGATTGACGGTGATGTGATGGGAACTCTGCCGATGAATTTTGAAATCGTGCCTGAAGCGTTGCGCATTTATGCGCCGCCGATTTCAGGCCAGCGCCGCAATCGTTAAAAGCGGCATTGAGAAGGAGAGTGGAACATGGTTCGTTTTTGGTCTTATGTCGAAAGCACTGCGTTTGCTGTTTATTACGCAGCGAACTTTCTATCGCCTGCGAACGTGCGGAACGCCGTTCAAACCGTCAACGCAGGCAAAAATCAAATTGCTCACCAATTGCGGTCGCGGTGGAAAAACGTCCCGGTGGCGACCGCATTGCTGGCTCTGTTGATTCCGGTTGCCGGGTTTGCGCAATCGCCCAGCGCCGAGGCTTCGACGGCCAATGCTCCGGTGGTCAGCGCAGCGCTGACTCCTGAAGTGATGACGTTGCGCCGTGCCGGCACCGAAGCCATCTTCAATCTGGAATATACAACCGCCAAAGCGAAGTTCGAGGAAATCAAAAAACTGATGCCACACCATCCGCTTGGCGACATCAATCTGGCAATGCTGATCTGGTTGGAGCATTTGAACAAAAGCCGCCGGTTGCAAACCAGTTTGTATGGTGGCGATTCCAGCTTTTATGCCGGCGCCGAAAATGCCAAGGAAGATAACGAAGGCGATCAGGTGGATGTGACTGTGGATCGTGCGTTCCGCGACCGCATGGCTCAAGCAAAGACAAAAGCCATGGCACTGGTCGCTCGCAACAAAAACGACGCCGACGCGCAGTATTTTCTCGGCGCGTATTACGGCGTGATGGCCGGGTACGAAGCGTCGGTTGCGCGCAAGTTTTTTGGTGCGATGCGAAACGGTTCGCGCAGCGTCGAAGCTCACGAAAAGGTGTTGAAGCTCAAACCGGATTATTACGACGCTTATCTGTCCGTGGGAATGTACGATTACATCGCGGGCAATCTGCCGTTTATGTACAAGGTGATTGCGACCCTGGCCGGAGTTCGCGGCAACAAACAGCGTGGCATTGAACGACTGGAAAAAATCGTCGCCAGCGAAAGCGTCACTGCCGATGACGCGCGTGTCTTGCTGGTGGCGATTTACAAAAACGAAAAACGGTTTGATGACGCGTTGGCTTTGTTGAAACACCTGAATAACAAATACCCGGCCAGTTACTTGTTGAAGCTGGAAACCGCGACGTTGCTGGTTACGCTGAAACGCCAGGAGGAAGCGTACGCCGCTTTTGAAAGTCTGCTGAGCGATTCAAAGGCGAGTCCGGCAATTGATCTGGTGCATTATCAGTACGCCGAAGCTCTGGCGTCGGCCAAGGAGTACAAAAAAGCGGCGGAACAATTTCTGGCAGCTTCAAAGGCCAAAGACGCCGAAGCCAATTTGGCGACGCTGGCGTTGTTGCGGGCGGCTCAGGTCAACGATCAAGCTGGGCAGCGCACCGAAGCCGTCGCGCAATACAAAGCCGTCCTGGCTCGACCGAATGTCTATGATTCGCGGGTGCAGGCGGAAAAAGGTTTGAAGCAGCCGTTTGTGCCGAAAGAAAAGAAAGAAGGCGATTGACGTTCGGCCAGCTAGAGCAGGCCTTAAGATAGGTCGCTCTAGCTGGCAGCGTATTCTTCGTCGGTCTGACGAGGTTTGCCGAAAACCCAGACGATGCCAATGCTGAAAAAATAAAGTCCCAGCATTGGCATCGCGAAAATCATCAGATTGTACGGATCAGGAGTCGGCGTCAGCACCGCCGCAATAATCAAAATGATGACGACCGCATACCGCCAGGTTTTCAACATCATTCCCGCAGTAAGCAACCCAATCCTGCCCAGTAAAAACGCCAGCGCGGGAATCTGAAACACCACTCCCAGCCCAAGCATGATCATAATAATCAAGTCGAAATAATCTTCGGCGTTGATCAGCGTTTGGAATTTTCCGGATTGCTGCAAGCCCAACAGGTATTCACAGGCGCGCGGAAACGCAATTTTGTAGGCGAACGTGGCTCCGGCGATGAAGAAAAAAGCGCTCATCAAAATGACCGGCGCCGCATAACGTTTTTCGTGTTTGTACAACCCCGGCGAAATGAACGCCCAGACTTGATACAGCAAAAACGGAATCGCCAGCGCGATGCCGGTGTAGAGCGCAATGGTCATGTACAACGTAAACGCGCCCCCGACTTTGCTGATAACCAGCCCGTTGGTTTCATCGTAATAAATGGACGTGCCAGTTTCGGATTGAATTTTGGCGACTGACGAACCGGCGGGCACAACGCTTTTGCCGACCGTCCAAGGTTTGACCGTCACCAGGTCGGCGTTGCCGTCAACGACGACTTTTTTGACTTCGATGGTCGTTCCAAGCGGGATTTTTACGCCGCCCACGGCGGATTCCTGAACAAAGGTGTATTGCGTTGATTCGCCTTCTTTCAACTGATTCAAATCCGGCGTGCCGTTGATTGCCTGGGCTGCGATTCGCATTTTGCGAATTTGCGCGTTGATCGGAACAGAGAGGAAGTTGAAGATTCTGTCTGATACCAACCAGCAAACAACAAACGCGATCATAATTGCCGCCACGGAATTCACCAGACGCTTACGCAATTCGTCCAGGTGATCCAGAAAAGACATTTGTAAGCCTTCTTGTTCTTCGACTTCTTGTTCCATCACGTTGCTCATATCACTCATTTCGATTGCTGATTCTGGTGGTGACTACGAAAACAAAAATTGGCTGCCGTCCGAGAGCTTTCAGTCCGTAAACGCAAGCGGCTCGACGGCAACCAATCTCGCGCGGCATCAATGACCGCGTTCAAACTTGCCTTCAATTCTTAAATCCAATGTTGTTGTTTCGGCTCATTGCTTGTGGCGGCAGCGGCTTCGACTTTTTCCGGTTCTTTGGCGGCGGTCGTCGAAGCCGATTGAGCTTCGGTGGAGACAGAAGCGCTGGCATCAGCCGTCTCGGATTCGTTGGAATACGGGTTATATGAAGAACTGTAATCGTTCGATGGATTGTATTCGGAACTCGCGCTGCTGGTTTCGGCAGTGCTGGTGCGATACTTTTCCATCTCGACTTCCTGTTCCCACGTGCGTTTGAAATCGTCCGATGCACGCCGGAATTGCGACATGGCGTGCCCCAACGATTTCCCGAGTTCTGGCAATTTGCGCGGCCCGAAAATAATCAGCGCGACCACCAGAATCAAAATGACTTCAGGCATTCCTAAGCCCATAACTACCTCATTTCTTCGTAACAGGGAAAATCCGGTACTTTCGTAACCGACGGAAACTATAGCGACCAGTTCTAAACGTAGCAAGCCTGAGCGCGGACGGGAACATCCGCGCTCAGGCTTCTGGACTTATTCGATCACCACGCGTTCGCTGGCCGACCGACCAAAAGTTTCCGGGTGATACATCTCTTCCGCTTTGGTTGGCGGCACAACGAAATTGCCCGGCGTCGTCGCTCGTGCCAGATACGAATAGTTGTACACGCCTTCCCACAACAGAGTCGTGAACGCTTCGACTCGTTCATCGCGCATGTTCTGGTGCTGGAACCATTGCCAACTCCACCACCAGCCGCGTGCATTGGCGTCTTTGTCGTCGCGCGGCAAATTGCCGGTCACAGCCAGCGCAGGATTGAGCGCCTCAAACCCGGCAGGCATCGGGTCAACCAATGCCACGTGGTAACGCCGCGTCGGCGCATACATCGTCAACCGAACGCGCACGCGTGCACCGGCTTTGATGCGCCACGAACCGTCTTCCAATCGGCGCACGTCGTTCGGATCGTCAACGGCTTCGTAACTGCGCGACACGGTGAAACCCGCGTCGTAAGGTTTTAACTGCAAACTGGTCGGCGCGTAACTCATCCCGATGCGGTAATACAACCGACCCGCGCCTTCTTTGCCTAAGACCAGATTCTGCGTCGTGGGCATTGCCGAAGACATCAGATAACTCATCGGCACGTTGATCTGGTGACTGTCGGTGGTTCTTCCTCGGTATTCATGGCTGCCCGCCAAACCATCGCCCAGCCACGCGCGCGCGACGAAATTCGGCGTCGCCTTTTCGTAAACCTGGAAGTACCGATCCAGCGCCAACAGGATGAAAGCGTTTTCCTGCGTGTTTTCCCAGCGGCCTTTGACGCGATGTGCCAACAAGCCGCGCACGACTTTCGGGATCAAATCTTTGATGGAATCGTCGCCGATCCCCCGCGTTTCGATTAATGCTTCCAAAATGATGCCGTCGGCTCGGCGGTTGGAATGCAGCAGCAAATGCGCGCCGTCACTGTACGAAGTCGTGAAGTGCGCCGTGCCCGCAGTTTCTTCGGCGCGGTTGTTCAGATGGCGACGAATCGCCGTCGCTTCGGCTTCACCCGACAGCACAGGCAGCAGCCAGCCCAGAGCTTCGAGCGGCAGTTTTTCGACTCCTCCCGCCTGAACAATCAGCGAACGCGCTTTCGCTGCGTCGCGGTCGCCCATTCGCTGGCGAACGTTCAGTGCGTACGCCGTCAACACGCGCCGGGCCTCAACGCTGTAATAACTTGGGAATTTGCTTTCGATTTGC
>JAEUQP010000174.1 GCA_016789645.1 Acidobacteriota bacterium
TTTTGGGCCGTCCTACATCGCTCCACAAACCGTTTTCGCCCAATGAAACCAGCCGTTCACAGCATCCTGCTCGACATCGAAGGGACAACCACACCGATAGATTTTGTCTATCAGGTGTTGTTTCCCTTTGCCCGGCGACGCGTTGAGGATTACCTGAATACTCATTGGTCAGCGGAAGATGTGCAACTCGATGTCGCCCGATTGCGCGAAGAACATGCCACTGACACTCAACAAGGATTGACCCCGCCACCGCTGGAACCAGCGGTCGGATCGGTCACTGGTTACGTTCACTGGTTGATGGATCGAGATCGCAAATCCACGCCGCTGAAATCGCTGCAAGGAAAAATCTGGCAGGAAGGTTACGCATCCGGCGAGTTGTTAAGTCAGGTCTTTGAGGATGTTCCGCCTGCCTTGGATCGTTGGCACAGCCAAGGCAAACAGATTTACATCTATTCTTCCGGCAGCGTCCTGGCGCAAAAACTGTTATTTGGCCATACGACGTTCGGCGATCTGACGCCGCTGCTCAGCGGATATTTCGATACGACCATCGGAGCCAAGCAGGAAGTTGAAAGTTATCGCCGCATCGCAGCCAGCGTTGAACAATCGCCTGCAACCATCCTGTTCGTTTCGGATGTGGTCGCAGAACTCAACGCCGCTTCCGCTGCCGGATTGCAATGCGTGTTGTCGTTGCGCGCAGGCAATCACCCACAACCACCGCACGCATTTCCAACCATCAACAGCTTCGCCGAGTTGCCGTTCTGAATCGCTTACAAAAAACTCGGGCAGCCATTTTCTGACTGCCCGCGTTGGATGTTGCGACATCCGGTGGCCGTTACTTTTTCACCTCGCCGCCAGATTTCACCTTTTCGATCATGCCAGCGACTTTCTTTAACCATTCGTCGCCCTCACCACCGTAACCGATGCCTTCCAATTGCAAGACACCGTCCACGCTGACCACCCAATTGCGCGGAATGCTGTACACGCCCAGATTGGTGGCATACGATTGCGCAGGCAACACCGTAAAGTTGTACTTGTTGTCTTTCATAAACGGTTCCACCAAGCCCAACTCTTCATCAATGTTCAGCGTCAGGATCAAGACGTCCTTGCGGTCTTTCATCTGCTCGTGAAGCTTTTGGACATACGGCAATTCCTGAATGCACGGCCCGCACCACGTCGCCCACAAATTGATGAACGTCGTTTTGCCTTTCAGGTCGGCCAGTTTCCAGGTTTTGCCTTGTAAATCTGCAAGCGTGAAGTCAGGAAGCGGCTGATTCCGGGTATCCCAAGTGGATTCCGTGGCTTCGCTGGCCGAGCGGGAAGCTTCGTTGCGAGCCAGATACGCCTGCCAACCGTCGTCCGTTCCGCCCAGTTCTTTCCACAAACGCCGGGCATTGTCGGCCAATTCGTCCTTTTTCTCTTCGCCTGCGGTGGCGGCTTTTTTGGGGCGAAACGCCATCGCAGTTTGATACGCCGTCAGCGCATCCAGTTTACGGCTTTCAGCTTCGCTGACTTTGCCGACAGTTTCCCAATAGGTAACTTGATGCGATGTGTACGACGATTTCGCCGATGATTTGGCTTTTTCGTCGGGCTTTTCAGCTTTCAATGCCGCGACCATGACTGAAAGCACTTCGCGCGCCTTTTCCGGCTGCTTCAATTTGGCGTGCGCTTCTGCCAGCACAGGCCAACTGTACCAACGCACATAAGAGAGATTGTCACCAATACTGTCTTCGGGCGGATAAATGTCCGAACGAGCACCGCCTCGCGCAGCTTCTCGTTTTTCCACCTCCGCGATTCCCTGCTGAATCAATTCGGGAATGCGTTCTGTGGCCATGCCGCGTTTGGCATAAGTTCGGGCAACTGAAACCGTGAACGGCGGCAACGCATACACAGCCCCTTCGTTTTTGGCCAAAGCGGCCAACATCCCTTCGGCGGCGGCTTGGACTTCGGCGTTGCTGCTTTTTTCCAACTGCTCCATGGCGTAATAGCGCGAATTCCAAATGCCCCAATCGTCAGGCCATTGTTTCAACCATTCTCCAGTCACTTGAGCCAGAGCCTGATAATACGCTTGTTTCTTTTCCGGCGAATCATTGGGTTTGGGACGTGGATTGGCTTCATCCCAACGCGTGCGTTGCATGCGCCGAGCCGAAGCGGATTTCGGGAACAGGCGCAGCAATTCATCTTCAGCCCAACGCCGGCCTTCCTTGTCATTGGCGTGACGATAACCTTCGATGATTTCTTGCAGCCATTCTTTCGTTCCCAGATTTTTCGCGCGTAACTGCTTCACGTCTTCGGCAACTTGCTGGCGTAACTGCGCGTGCTCTGGCAGAGGCCGTAGTTTGAACTCCAACGACCACAGGCTCGACCATTGCTGCAAATCGTCAAGTTCAGCCGAATCGGCAATGCGCGCGCGAAGCCGTTCCGCAGTTTCACGCATCAGCGTTTGATCGCCGCTGCGCGAAAGCATCGAAATGGCCTGCGTCGAATTCGGGCATTTCGCCATAAACAGCTTCAGGTTGTCATTCATTTTCGCCGCATCGCGAAACGCGGGATACGAGTAAATCTGCGCGAGTTCCAGATACGTCCACGGGAAATCGGGCGATTGCTGCGCCAGTTTTTCCAATTGCGCAATGGAGTCTTTGGTTTTTCTGCCAACCTGCAATTGCGCGCGGAACAGCGCCGCCGCCGGATCGTTGGGATTCTTTTCCGCCAGGGCGGTGAATTCCGAAATCAGTGCGTCAACGTCGGCATTGAACGCGTACCGGCGTTCATTGAACACACGGCGACGAATAGAAAAATCATTCGGGAATTGTTTCTGCAATTTCTGCAACGTCTCCGAGATGAGTTCCTGCCGTTGTTTGAACAGCAACTCATCGTTGGTCGTGATTGGCGTCAAGATTTTCTTGACGGCATCTTTTACCTCTGTCGGAGGCTCGCAATAATTCGCTGGGGTCTGCGCGTACGCGGCGGCGTACTGGCATCCGGCCAACAGCAGGCTGATCAAGAAGGCTTTGGCCTTCGCGTTTGCTTGAATCTTCATGAATGTTGCTCCTTTCTGCGGTTGAAAGCAGGCATGGCGCCTGATGAATCATTCGTGATGGATTATGGCTTCTGTACGGACGGATTGAACACCAACCGGGCGACTTCGGCAACAAATCCGTGCGTGTTTTTCTTCAGCTTGCGAAAATCGTCGGTGTTGAACTGAACCGCGATGGCGGCCTTGTATTGCGGGAAGTATTCCATTTCCGACAAATATCCGGGGAACCATCCGCCGTGCCCATAACTGATTCCCCAATCGGTTTGTCGCACCTGCACGCCCAAACCGTATTTGTCGCCGCGACCGGTTTTGGCCGGAACCGCATCCAGCAAATCTTTCAGGCTGGCGCGATCCAGCACTTTGCCTTCGTAGAGAAACTTCGCCCAACGCGCCAAATCCTGCGCCGTCGAGACAAATCCGCCGCCGCACCATTCCATCTGCGGATTGACGATGAACCGCCCGTCATCCAACAGCGTCCGGCCTGAAAACCCGAAGGGCGAATTTTCTGCTACATAGCCGGGAATCAGCCCCGACAACTGTCGGCTGTCCGAGGGCGAGGTTTCTTTCAGCTTCAATTTGCCGAGCAATCGCCGCTGCGCTTCGGCGTACACGGTTTTGCCCGAAGCGCGTTCGAAGATCATGCCAACCAGAATGTAATTCGTGTCGGCATACGACCAGCCTTTTCCGGCTTCAAACAGTGGTTTGCGGTCCAGGATGTAAGCAACCAGTTCTTCCGGTTTCCACACCTTGTCCGGTTGGTCACGCAATGCTTTCAGAAAATCCTTGTTCAGCACGTGTTCGGGAATCCCGCTGCTGTGATTCATCAACATGCGCAACGTGATGTCTTTGGCGTTTGGCAACCGCTCAAACCAGGATTCTTTGCCAAGCCATTTTTCAATCTTGTCATCCAGTTCGAGTTTTCCTTCTTCCACCAGTTGCAAGGTGATCGCGGAAACATAGGTTTTGCCAATGCTGCCCGCCAACATACGATCCTGCGGCTTCAA
>JAEUQP010000181.1 GCA_016789645.1 Acidobacteriota bacterium
ACGATTCATCCTTACCCGACGCAAGCGTCTGTGTGGCAACGAATCGGCGATGCTTACAACCGCACGCGGCTTTCTCCAACGATCAGCAATGTGTTGAACCGATGGTTTGCCTGGAAACGAGGGTAAGTGTGCCTAGTCTCGAATTGTCATGCCCTAAAAATCAACACAATGCTAAATGCGGAAATGCCGATAATCGCCAGTAACGAGATCAATCCGAAACTGTCGGTGAAACGATGGGCAACAATAGGGACTTGATGGTCTGCTTTGCTGACCGTCAGGCTCCCGATGAGGAATCCGGCTGCCAGTCCTCCAACGTGAGCGGCGTTATCAATAAACTGAATGCCAACCAAGCCGATGACCCCAATCAAAAACAGGTTCACAAGCAAATTCCTACTAAGGTTAATGGGTAACCTTTCTTTTCGCCGTAGCCCAATCACCACAAGAAACCCAATGAGTCCCATCAATCCTCCGGACGCGCCAACCGAAGTCGCATTGGGAAGCAGAATCAAACTGAAAAAACTGCCGGAAATGGCAGAAAGCAAAAAGACCAGCGGCAAATAGCATCGGTTTGCCAGTGATTCGATCAGCTTTCCCAATCCCAGCAATGACAAGCCATTCATCCAAATGTGAAGAAAGTTCGCGTGAAGTGTTGTGCAGGTGAGAAGCCGCCACCATTCTCCTTGCCAAACCTTTTCTTTTACCAAACCTGCCGCTTGAATGGAGTCTTTGGCATCAAACACTGGTTGGCAAAAACCGACAGCAATCAGGCAACCTAAGATCAGCCAGGCATAATATGGTTTCGTTTCGTTAAGAGATTCAGCGAATATCTGTGCCTGCTGATGCTCCAACCAATCTTGAACAGTAAGAGTTTTCGCTCGTTTAAGCTCCCAAAGGCTGAACGCGACAACAACGGCTCCCAAAACAAAATAGATAATGCGAAATAACTCTTGAAAAGAGATCGTGCCGGATAAAAAGAAAAGCAGCGGTACAACAACCAGCAGCACTCCGATCCAGAGTTCTTTGAGAGCTTCTTTGCGAACAGCACGGCGATAATCTTCAACCGCTGTCGCCATCGCATCTTTCTCGAGATCACCTTCAAGTTGGTCTTGGGAACCGCTGCTTTCCATGATTGATTACAACTCAGCCTGCTTCCTAAATTTTCTTCTGTTGCTTTAGCATCAACGCCAGCAATCCCGAAATCAGAATGCAGCCGACCAAAAACCATTGGCCGGAAGCGTAATTGCCGGTTCTGACGCTCAGCCAGCCGACGACTTTCGGCCCCAGGTAGCCGCCCAGGTTGCCGAACGAATTGATTAACCCGATTGCCGCCGCCGCCGCCGAAGCCGCTAGAAAACGCGACGGCCACGTCCAGAACACCGGCAAGTAAGCCAGAACGCCGATGCCAGTCAGGCACAAAAACGTAAACGCGAAAATCACGCTGCTGGCGGTCAGCAGACTTAAGCTGAGCGTGACGGCTCCGAACAACAACGGCCAGACCGTATGCCAACGCCGCTCGCCGGTTTTGTCGGAATGGGAGCTGTTCCACAACATCCCTACCAAACCGAACACATACGGCACCGCAGGAATCACGTATTTTTTCAAGAGCATATCTGACGGTGAAGTGCCGGGAACCATCTTTTCCGCAATCGAAGGCAGAAACATGGTCAATCCGTAAAACCCGGTGACGATGGTGATATAAATCATGCACAACAACAGCGTTTTCGGATTCAGCAGGCCTTCTTTCAATCCTTGCCACAAATCATCTTTGCCCGAAGCCAATTTTTCCTGGCGCTCGCGTTCCAATTCGCTGGTGATCCATTGTTTTTCGTCTTCCGGCAACCATTTGGCTTCGTGCGGCCAATCGGTCAGATAAAAGATGGTGATAAAGCCGAGAATGACCGACGGAATCCCTTCCAGAATAAACACCCAACGCCATCCTTCATATCCGCCCCATGTTATGGAACTCATAATCCATTGCGACAGCGGCACGCCGATCATCGAGGCAATCGGAATTCCGATCATGAAATTGGCTTTGGCTTTGGCGCGGTCTTCATAACGAAACCAGTGCGCCAGAAAGACGACGATGCCGGGGAAAAATCCGGCTTCGGCAATGCCCAGAATGAAGCGCAGCACGTAAAACTGCGTAACGTTGTCGCCGAGCACGCTCATCCATTGCTCGCCGATGAAACCCATCAACGTGGCAATGACGCCCCACGAAATCATGATGCGGGCGATCCATTTGCGAGCGCTCCATTTTTCGACGATCAGCGTGCCGGGAATTTCCAGCAAGAAGTACCCAATGAAGAAAATGCCCGCGCCTGTGCCGATGATGTAGTCGTTAAATCCAAGTCCGCCGCCTCCCAAAGGCTTTTTCATGTCCAACGCCGTGACGCTGACATTGGTGCGGTCAATGTAGGCCAGAAAATACAGCAGCAAGAGAAACGGCATCAGTCGCCAGGTGATGCGCCGTCGCGCGCGTTCAGCGACGGGCAGTTGAGAGTCGGCTACGCTAACCGCCATGGGGTTGATCTCCTTGTTGGGTTGTGGACTGGTGATGCGGATGTGTGACGCCCGGAAAGCTCGTCGCCGAGCCGTCACCGCCTGTGATGCGCGCCGGATGCTACTATTGAGGTACTGGGATGGCAAGCTTACCCAGTACGGAAGGCAGAGTCTGTTGAGAAATACGATTCATTTAATTGGCTGAAACAAATTGGCTTCATAACTGACGCCGAAACTGATGCCGCTGCGGGCGCTGTTGCTGTGAAGCCCTTTGACGCCGGAAACGTCCCAGATCAGTCCAGCAGCACGAATGCGAGCACCTAATCGCGCCGCGCCATCCGATTCGGTTCCCAGCGGCGATTGTTTGCGCGTGTTGTATCGGCCATTGATTTCACCCACCAACGTCAGGCGGTCGTTGTACAGATAACTGGCGCCCAGCCCGTACAGCAACACATCGTTTTGCGTGAACCGGTCAATCGGAGCAGTCAGGATTCCCAAGCCCAGATTGCCGACCACGCGAACCCGTTTGCCAAAGTTTTTGGCGGCCAGCGTCGTGGCGAAAAAGTTGATTTGATTCAGGCCAATGCCCCGCGATTGATTGGAATTCGGCAGTTCCGCGCCAAAGCGAAAGCCGAGCGATGGCATGCGTTTGGTTTCGCGGCGAAGTTTGATTTTCGTCGCCAGATAAAAATCTCCGGTGTCGTGCGTGGAATTCGTCGCCTGACTCAGTCGCAAAGGAACTGCCGACGGACGGTAGCTGCGATTGATGCTGAGGAAGTTTTGGATTACGCCGCCCGATTCGACTTCGACATTGGGGGACAAGCCAAAAGTGATGGACACGACTCCGAACCGGGTCAGGTCGCCATTCAATCCCGACAACGGAAAGTTTTTGTCCTGCAAAAAATCAAAACCGAATTCAAAGCGCGCGGAGCCGGGTTTGACGACTTCTACATCCTCGGTGATCAACGGACGCTGTTGTGCCTGGGCTGTCAGGCAAAACGCCACTGCCATCAGTGACAGGAGCGACAAGATTCGAAGCGGATTTCTGGTTCGCATGATATTGCTCATTTGTTGGCCTCGCGCGGAACTTCGCGGACGACGCGAAATCCGATGTCGAAGCGGCTCTTGTTTGGAAAATAATGATTTCGTTCGCGCGCGCGGAACAAAACCTGACCGCGTCCGAATCCTCCGCCGCGCATAACTTTGGTCGCGCCTTCAAAGCCCATCATTTTGACTTTCTTTCCAGTCAGCGGTCCTTGCGGATTGATGCGGTCGCGCAATTTGTAATAGTCCGAATCGTACCAATCCGAACACCATTCCCAAACGCTGCCAATCGAAGAAAACCGGTCGCTGGTGCTTTCCGTCGAAACCGCTTTTTCCCATTCGGCTTCCGTGGGCAGCCGGTATTTGTGACCGGTTTCCTGTGAAAGCCAGCGGCAAAATGCCACCGCGTCATCCCAACTGACAAACACGACCGGCAGATCGTCGTGTCCAGCCGGATAGACGTTGGCATACCAACCATACCCGGTTCCTTGCGGTGGTGGATGACCAGTGGCGTCCACGAATTTTTTATAGAGCCGGTTGGTGATTTCGCTGCGCGAAATTTCAAACGCGTAAACGAACACTTGATGTTTCGGTCGTTGATCTCTGTCGCCGCTGTTGTTGCCTTGTTCAAAGACGCCTTCTTCGATCAGCATCATTTCGGGATCAATCAACGGTTTGAGTTCAATTTTGACCGCCGTTGTTTTTCCCGGTTCAACCGTAACGCTGCTGCGCCATTCGCGGAATTTCGGTTTGGTGGCGACCACCTGATGAGTTCCCGTCGAAAGTCCTGTCAATACATGCGGCTGTCCCGGCGCAGGGCGAATGGTTTCGTGGTTGTCAACAATCACCACGGCATCCAGTTCATTGATCGTCAACGAAATTTTGCCTGGTTCGGGTTTTCGTTTCATCGGGACTTCAAACCGCGTTGAAGCCATTCCCATTGAAAACGAACCATCCCAGAGTTCGTAGCCTTCGGCGGTGGCAGTGAGCTTACGATCGCCCGCAACAACCCCGAGCACGGTCAAATTGCCATCAACTCCCGTGAAGCCTTTGACGCTGCCATCAATTTCAATCAACGTCCCGGGCGGAGCAGAAATCGTCAGTTTGGTCGCGGGAACAGGTTTTTTCGGCGTTGAACGCGATTCCGCAGATTTTTTGGCGGGTTGCCGAACCGGCTTCTTGTCGGATTTTTCCGCAGACTTTTTCGTCGCGGGTTTAGTGATTTCACGTCCGGTCGCATCTTGCGCCGAGACGTGGCAAATTAAGGTCAGAGCGGTCACCAGCAACAATCCAACACGCCAAACGCGGTTGCGAAAAGCAGGTCGGTTCAAGATGTTTCCCACGCCAAACATACTCTTTCCCTTTCGTTTTCAAGAGAAACTGGCTGACGATTTCAACCAGCGGTTCAGGGCATACGAATCAAAATCAGGGAGTGGATTGTGCATCTCGGGCCAGACGAAATCCGGTTTTGTCTCCCAACCGTTCAGGCGGAAGCACTCCTCTGTAAGTCGTTGTCGCGCGTTCGCTGGGGACGTTGTACGCGCCACCGCGGATGACCTTTCCGGGAGCCATCACTTGATTGTCGGCATAACTGAGCAAATTGCTGGAAGTCCATTCCCAGACGTTGCCGCACATATCCAGCACGCCAAACGGGCTGGCTCCATTGGGATACCGGCCAACTTCGGAAATGCGTCCTCCGGTTTCCCGCGCAGCGTTTGCGCTGGCCGGATTCCAGTTATTTCCCCAAGGATAAAGTCTGCCTTCCGTTCCGCGCGCGGCAAATTCCCATTCGGTTTCTGTGGGCAACCGTTTACCCGTCCATTTCGCAAAATCATTGGCATCGTCCCAGGAAACATTGACCACGGGCAGATTGGCTTCATTGGCAGGGAATTTGCCATTTTGCCAATGAGGCGGCGCTCTGTGACCGGTTTCCGTGACAAAGCGTTGGTATTCCTGGTTGGTGACTTCGGTGCGGGCAATGAAAAACGGGCTGACAGTAATGGTGCGAACAGGAGTTTCATATTCATCGCCCCCGGGTCTGCCCATCTGAAATTTTCCGCCCGGAATGAGAATCATGTTTTCGGTTGAAGATGTCGTTGCCGTTGACTGAGTGGAATTCGATTGTCTGGGAGCGGATGTTGGATTGGCCTGTGAAGCCGAAGGCAATCCGGACAACCCTCCAGTCGTATCCCGATTGAACCACCACCAGACGAATAGAAGCAGTATCGCCACAACTCCGATCAGCACCGCCGATTGAATCATTGCCCGGCGATTTCGCGCCTGATTGTTGTCTGCCAGCGAAGAATCCTTATGACGAAACTCGCCACCAAAAGGCGGCAAAGGAGTAACGACAGTTTTCGGGATTGCACCTTCTTCGGATGGCAGTTTTCCGGAAGCCTTTTCAGCACTGTGAGAGTGACTTCGCTGACCTGAATCAATGGGATTACCAGTTTGCGTCGCTGCTTTTGCTTTCACCTCAACGTTAATCGGCTCCTCTGGCATTGGAGACGTTGGAGCCAATGCTGGGTCTGCGGGCAGATTATCGGAACGGTGTTTGGCCGGTTCCGCGCCATCAGCGTGAGCGACTGTCGAGATCGGGATCGAAGGTTTGGGCGGTTTCGGTTCAAAGATTGTTGGCGATGAACGCCGAGTTTCAGAATGAGCAATCTGGGGCGAAGTTGTTTCCGCTCTGACATTGGCTTGCGTCGTTGCCGGCACCGAACCGGTTTGTTCTGATTTTCCGCCATCCAACTTGTTTCCACAGGCTTCGCAAAAGCGCGAATAGGGTTTGGCTTCCGCGCCGCAGGATTTGCAGAGGATGGTGCTCGTCTCTGAAAAATCTTCGGCTTGCTGAGAAAGATTCCCGCTCAGGCTTTCAGCGGAAGGCGTGGACGTCGAAAGCAACAACGCACGTTTCCGATCCAACCCGCAGGTTTTGCAAAACAACCAGCCGCTTCGCCAGGAAGTTCCGCAATGGTAACAAGCGCCAATCACAGTTTCCTGAAGTGTGACTCCAATGCGATTGCCACAGTGTTGACAGAAATTTTCCCCGCGAACACCACGTGCGCCACAACGCGTACAACAAACAGATTCGGCTACTGTTTCGGCGTTGGAGCGAACCAGCGTCTGTCCGCAGCGTCTGCAGAAACTTAAGTGATCGGGATAATGCAAACTGCACTTTTGGCAATACATAAGTTACGGCAAGCCTCGAATGCGATTGAACTGACGTGCGTCTTGGTACATCCGATTGGAAGTGGGAACGAAATACCGGCTAATGATATGGCAGCAACAATTTACCGCGCAAGCAGATACAGTTTCTCCAGATCAGGCTTTCGAGAGCCACGCACTGCACTTGCTCCATCTTTCTCAAAACTTTCATCAATGCATGCTTGGCAAACAACCGGGTTGAATAAAAAACTCAGGAAAAAGAAGGATAGATTTTTTTCTCAAAAGAGCAATTTTTTCGTTTGACAGTTTCGGGCGTTTTCGGTAAAGTTTCGGTTGTCGCAAGTAAGAAACAAAAGTTCAGTTCTCGAAGAAATTGATCCCGAAAATTGTTCGGGATCGTCCGGATTCGTTTGGAGCAAAAATGTTGCTGACACCACGTCAAAAAGAGGTTTTCGATTTTCTGGTTAGCTTCCTGAACAGACAGGGATATGCGCCAACGATCTCGGAAATTCAAGATCATTTTCGTCTGAATTCTCCGGCCAGCGTTCACGAAAAATTGAAAGAGTTGGAAGGTCATGGGTTGATTCGCCGCCACAAAAACATTCACCGTGGCATTGAAATCACGCAGCGAGACAGCGATTCACTTTCTTTCGTGCTGGCCAATTTCGACACGCATCAAAAATTGGAGATTCCATTGTTGGGAGTGATTCAGGCAGGCTCTCCGATCGAAGCCGTGTTGCAGCCTGAAAAATTGCTGGTTCCGGCAGATATGTATTCGCCGAAGCGGTTTGCCTTGAAGGTTCGAGGTGAGTCCATGCGCGATGAACAAATTTCGGATGGCGATTTCATTGTTGCCGAACCTTCAGCAAACAAACCGATCAATGGGGAAACCGTCGTTGCCTTGATTGACGACAGCGAGGCGACGGTCAAAAAGTTTTATGACGAACGCACGCAGATTCGTTTGCAGCCAGCGAACGATGAATTCCAACCGATTCTGATCAGTCCTCCGACACGAGTCACCATTCAGGGAATCGTTCGCGGATTGATTCGCAAATTCAGTTAACCTGAAGTTTGACTGCCGCGCAGTCGCCACACGATTGCGCGGATTCTTTTGCTATTTTGTGTTGCATTGTTGAAACGGTTTGACTCCGGGGGAGAGGTCCCAAGTGACCATCGTGAGTCATCTCAAGTTGTAGAGCAATCAAAGAGTTTGCTTGTCGTCTACCGCGACAGGCTTCGATTACCCGCCTGCACCACTTGAACCGAAAAAAAGCTCAGCCTGGGGCGTTCATCCGGTTTGACAGCCCGCGTCAAACCGGATGAGCCAGCGCCCTTCTTCCACAATGCAAAATCGTTTTGTCCAGCGGGCACTGTCTGCCACCTGCAGTCAGATTCACTTGCGGCTAATCAGGCTTGCAAGCAATTCAACGAATTACAACTGTTTTTAACGGATGAGCATGCGTGTTCATTTTGGGATGCGTGTGTCACTTTTTGGAGGAAAAAAGATCGTCATGAACAAAGAACTTTCAATACTCAAATGGGTAGGGATTGCGCTGGCATGTTTGTCCACGGTGTTCACGTTGGTGATCGTCGGTTCGCACTTGAGCGGGCGACTGGTCGGCATGGGCAAGATTGGCATCATCGGAACCGTTGGCGCGGAATTGATGTGCATCATCTG
>JAEUQP010001155.1 GCA_016789645.1 Acidobacteriota bacterium
TGCCAAAATATCGCGGAGCCGCGCCAATCAACTGGGCGATTGCCTGCGGCGAAACTGAAACCGGCGTGACGATCATGCAAATGGATACCGGCTTGGACACTGGCGCGATGTTGTTACAAGGCAAGCTGGCCATTGATCCGCAAGAAACTGCCGCCGAATTGACGCCGCGTTTGGCTGAACTCGGCGCGGAATTGTTGGTGGAAACTTTGGCGAGACTCGAACGCAGAGAACTGACACCAACGCCACAAAATGACGCCGACGCGACGTATGCGCCGATCCTCAACCGAGAAGACGGACAAGTGGATTGGACAAAAACTGCGACGGAAATTTTCAATCGCCAACGCGGCTTCACGCCGTTTCCGGGTTGTTACACCTTTTTGAATGGGCAGCGATTGGAGCTGATTCATATTGCTGTCTCTGCCGAATCCGCGCGGCTTGAACCGGGGAAGATTGGCGACGTGACGAAAGACAGCTTTGCGGTCGCTTGCGGTGGAAATACGACGTTGCGGGTGATGGAAGTGCAACCTGCCGGCAAACGACCTATGCCGGTGCGCGATTTTCTGAACGGTGCCAAGCTCACTGTCGGAACCAGCTTCGAGCGGAAGGAGGTGGCTTCAGTATGAGCGCCAAACTTCCATTGTTGTCTCCGTCACGCGTTGGAGCCTTTGAAGTCTTGAAACGTGTTGCCACGCAAAATTCGTATGCCAGCAATTTGCTGGCGGCTCCGCGCTTCGACAAATTGTCCAGCGAAGATCGCGCTTTGTTGCAGGAACTGGTGCTGGGCGTGTTGCGCTGGCAAGGCAAACTGGATTCTTTGATCGAACGCCACACGCGCCGCGAAATTGACAAGCTCGATCTGGAACTGGTCATCGCCATGCGATTGGGACTCTATCAATTGCTGTTTCTCGATCGCATTCCGGCCTTTGCCGCAGTCAACGAATCGGTCAATCTGGCCAGAGAATATGGCAAGGAAAAAGCTGTTGCGCTGGTCAACGGAGTGTTGCGGTCGGCGCAACGCGAACTGGAATTCAACATTTTGCCCAGCAGCAAAAGTCCTGTGCAGCGGCTGAGCGTCGAAACGTCGCATCCGATCTGGCTGGTCAAACGTTGGATGGCGCGATTCGGCGAAGACGAAGCGCGGGAAATGGCGCTGGCCAACAATAAGGTTCCGCATGTGGCGTTTCGCTTCAACCCGAAACGAAAACCGGTTGAAGAAACCATCGCTGAACTGGAAATGATCAACGTCAAATACCGGCCTTCGACATTGACGTCTGGAGCGTTTGTTGTCGAAAGCGGCAGCCTTTCGCCCAAAGCTCGTTCGATCAAATTAGGTTGGGTGTATGTGCAGGACGAATCTTCGCAATTGATTGCGCGGCTGGCGGCGAAACTGGTGGCCGACAATCAACCGGCGAAAGTGCTGGATATTTGTTCCGCGCCAGGCAGCAAAGCGACGTTGATCGCTGCGGAGCTTGCTCAAAGCCCTTCAACGCAACCTTCGACCATTGTTGCCACCGATCTGCATTTTCATCGGTTGAGAACGCTCAACGAATTAAGCCAGCGGCTTGGCGCAGAAAACATCGTGACGGTGCGGCTCAACGCTGAGCAGGACATGCCA
>JAEUQP010001158.1 GCA_016789645.1 Acidobacteriota bacterium
TGACAGCCAGGAGTAGCAGCATGGCAGAGCAAGATAAGAAGTTGAGTCTCAGCGAGCTGCTCGAAGCGCATCGGCGCGAACGAGAGCGTTTGGTTTGGGAAGGGACTTTCCGTGATTATTTCGAACTGGTGGCCCGAAATCCGCGATTGGCTGCGCTGTCGCACGCGCGCATTTGCGACATGATTCTGGCTCCGGGCGTTGAAAAAATTGCTGAAGGCACGCGCGACGAGGTAACTCGCTATAAATTTTTCAGTGACGAACTGTTCGGCATCGAAGAGCCAATCGCCAAGATTGTCGAGTATTTCAAATCCGCAGCCCAGCGACTGGAAGTTCGCAAACGAATTCTGTTGCTGATGGGGCCGGTCGGCGGCGGTAAATCCACCATCGTCACGATGCTCAAACGCGGATTGGAAAACTGGACACGCACCGAAGCCGGGGCCGTTTACGCCATCAAAGGCTGCCCGATGCACGAAGAACCGCTGCATTTGATTCCTGCCGAATTACGCCCGGAAATCGAAAAGCATTACGGGTTGTACATCGAAGGCGAACTTTGTCCGCAATGCCGCTACAACCTGGAACACGTGTATCACGGCAAGCACGAAGATATGCTGGTGACGCGCATCGCGTTTTCCGAAAAAGACCGCATCGGCATTGGCACCTTTGCGCCGAGCGATCCCAAATCCCAGGACATTACGGAACTGACCGGTTCGATTGATCTTTCGACCATCGGCGAAATCGGCGTCGAATCCGATCCGCGCGCGTACCGATTTGACGGTGAACTGAACATTTCCAATCGCGGCATGATGGAATTCATCGAAATCCTGAAATGCGACGAAAAATTCCTGTACTCATTGCTTACCCTTTCGCAGGAGCAGAACATCAAGACCGGTCGCTTCGCCATGATTTACGCCGATGAAGTGATCGCGTCGCACACCAACGAAAACGAATACACGGCTTTTGTTGGCAATCGTAAATCCGAAGCTCTGCAAGACCGCATCATCATGATCAAGGTTCCGTACAACCTGAAGGTCACGCAGGAAGAACGCATTTACGACAAATTGCTGAAACAGTCCGAAGCGATGCGGAACGTCCATCTGGCTCCGAACACGTTAAGAATCGCCGCGATGTTCGCCGTCATGTCCCGGCTGGAAGAACCCCAAAAAGCCAACGTGGACATCGTCAAAAAGATGAAGCTCTATGACGGCGAAGATGTCGAAGGCTTCAAATCGAAAGACGTGCGCGAATTGCAGGACGAAACTGTCCGCGAAGGCATGGACGGCATTTCGCCGCGTTACATCATCAACCGGCTGTCGAACGCCCTGGTCAAAGACAACATTCGTTGCATCAATCCGATTGACGCCTTGCGCGCGATCAAGGACGGGTTCGACCAGCACACGGGCATCAAAGCCGAAGAGCGGGAACGTTATCTGAATTTGATCGCTCAGGCTCGGCGCGAATACGACCAGATCGCCAAGACCGAGGTTCAGCGCGCGTTCGTCTATTCGTTTGAAGAGATGGCGAAAAACATGTGCAACGCCTATCTGGACAACGTCGAAGCGTACTGCAACAAGGAAAAGCTGAAAGACCCGATTACCGAAGAAGAGTTGGAAGCCGACGAACGGCTGATGCGTTCGATCGAAGAGCAAATTGGAATTTCCGAAAACGCCAAGAACACGTTCCGGCAGGAAATCCTGATTCGCATTTCGTCGTATTCACGCAAAGGCAAGACGTTCGATTACAACTCGCACGAACGGTTGAAAGAAGCCATTGAAAAGAAAATCTTTGCCGACCTGAAAGACGTGGTGAAGATTACGACTTCGACCAAAACGCCCGATGCCGATCAGCTTCGCCGCATCAACGAAGTGATTGACCGGTTGGTCACCGACCACGGGTATTGCACGGTCTGCGCGAATGAATTGCTGAGTTACGTCGGCACATTGCTTTCGCGCTAACTGCGCGGGCAGTACTTCGGAACAATAACCTTGCCCGCGCCTTTCCGACGGAGAGAGCGCGGGCTTTTTAGCTCAGTCAAACTTATGTCAGTCCAACGCAACGATTGGTCGTTACAACGCAAAGGCATCATTGACCAGGATCGCCACAAAGAGCGCATCAAGGAAGCCGTTCGCAAAAACCTCGGCTCGATTGTCTCCAACGAATCCATCATCCTGTCGGACGGCCGCAAAACCGTCAAAGTGCCGATGCGTGCGCTGGACGAATACAAATTCCGATTCGATTTCCGCAAGCGCAAACACGTTGGGCAAGGCGATGGCAAAACCAAAGTCGGCGATGTGATTGGCCGTGAAGATCAGCAGGGTCAGGGACAAGGCAGCGGTCAAGGTGGTGACAGTCCGGGACAGGATTATTACGAAGCCGAAGTGGACATTGACGACATCGCGGCGATGATTTTTGAAGATTTGCAGCTTCCATTTCTGGAAGACAAAGCCCGTCGCGCGGTTCCTTCCAA
>JAEUQP010000186.1 GCA_016789645.1 Acidobacteriota bacterium
CGGCACGCTGTTCCATCTGCTGGGATTCGTGATTTCGCGCATTTGGGTGCGCGTTGGCGGCTGGGATTTGGCCTTCAGCCTGATTACGGGATTTCTGGGCGGCGCTTGTCTGTATCTGGTAACGATGAGTTGCTTTACCTCCCCGATCAAAGCCAGTTCGTCCGCCGCTTCCTCCGCGGCGCTGTTTACCTGTTTTGCCGCGCCAGCGTTTCTGTTGACCTTTCTGATGATAGGGACGCTGTACACTGGTCTGGCCAGTTACATCACCAGTGATGCCGACCGGGAATGGTTGGCGCGCGCAGGTGGATGGATGCTGATTGCCATTTTGGTCTGGGCAGTGATTTGCGCGCTGGTCATTCTCGCTCCACAAGCGTTGTTGTCCGAAAATGAATACTGGGGCGCGAAAATGAAATCGCTGCTGACTTCGCTGGGCATAGGTTCCGGCGCGCTGACTCTGTTCGGCGGCAAAAGCGAAGAAACCGACGCCAACAAGAAAGAAGCCAAGAAAAAAGAAGAAAAAGGGCCGATGGCCAAATCCATTAACATCGGGTTGTCGCTGGCTGCGCCCTTGTTTGCAGCATTCATTCTGGTGATGTTGTCGTTGATTTCCACATTGGGCATCGCAGGGCTTTGCACAAAACTGGTCGCGATCGGTTCGTCAGGCAATTGGCTGCGTGTGTTCTTTGCGTTTGGCGACGAAGCGAAAAACTTTTTCACCCAGCTTGGATCAAACACTCTGTGGCACAACCTGTTTGCCGACCAATCTCTGTACCATTGGCGCGTGCTTTTCCACACGCCTTCGCGAGTCGTTTTCTGGAGCACACTGGCGGTTGTCGGAGTAGGAGTGTTGATGGGATTTTTCATCAACATCAACGGATTTTCGCTGCATGCGGCGTACAGGGATCGGCTGGTGCGCGCTTATCTCGGCGCTTCGCGCAGCAGCCGCGAGCGGTTTCCGAATCCCTTCACGGGATTGGACGAACGCGACAACATGCAAATGCATGAACTCGTCACCGATTTGTATTACAGCGACAGCTTCAAACAGGAAAAGCTGGGGGCGCTGATTGGCAAGCTGACGGGCACCGAAGCGGGCGGCAAATATCACGACATTTCGGCGCTGGTTTGGGATCAGTTTCCAGAACCGACCAAGAAACTGTTGCAAGCGTATGTTGCTGACGAAACCACCGCCGATGAACGAAAGCGACTGGAATCGTTGGCCAAACAATCGCTGGCCGACGGTTTCAACCGGTTGGTGCAAGGGGCTCCGCTGCCTGCCAACCCGGCTTTTTCGCCCGAAGAACGAGCCAAGTTTGCGCGTGTTTTCGATCAGGTGCGCCAGGATTTCATGGAATCGGTCGGTTGCGACGAAGGTTCGGAAGAATTGATGAAGCAGTTGAAGCGCTTGCAATTGAACCGGATGATCCTTGATCAAGCCTTTGAAGACGAAATCGAAAACCTGCAAGCGAGCAGAAAGCATCCGCGTCCACTGCACATCGTCAACATCGCCTTGAATCTGGTCGGCGGCGAAGAACTGGCCTGGCAGGATCGCAAAGCTCAGAGTTTTACGATTTCGCCGCTGCATTCCGGCAGCTTCAACCTGGGGTACCGCCATTCTCACGAATATGCGTTAAACAACAAAAAGATTCGCCAGTTGATGTCGGATCGCCCGATCAGCGCCATCAGCCTGGGCACTTCGGTGGCCATTTCCGGCGCGGCGGCCAGCCCGAACATGGGGTATCACTCGTCTTCGGTGGTTACGTTTCTACTGGCATTGTTTAACGTCCGCCTGGGGTGGTGGCTGGGCAATCCCGGCAAAGCCGGGAACACGACCTATCAAATGCCAAGCCCCACGTTTGCCCCGTATTCGCTGATTGCCGAAACCTTTGGCAGAACCAACGCCGATCACGCTTATGTGTACCTGTCGGACGGAGGGCATTTTGAAAACCTGGCGTTGTACGAAATGATCATGCGCCGCTGTCACCTGATCGTTCTTAGTGACGCCAGTGCCGATGGCGATTTTGCCTTTGAAGATTTAGGCAGCGCGGTGCGGAAAATCCAGATTGATCTGGGCGTGCCGATCGAGTTCAAGCAGGGACTGAAAATTCGACCGCGCTTGAAAGCCGAGAGCCTGTTCACCAAAGACGGCAAAGATGACGGCGGACAATACTTTGCGCTGGCGGAAATCAATTACAAGGCAGTGGACGGCGACAAGATCGCCAAAAACGGCTGGCTGTTGTACTTGAAACCGACCATTCGCGGTTCCGAGCCTCCCGATGTGTTGAATTACGCCAAAGCCAATCCAACGTTCCCGCACGAAACCACTGGCGATCAGATGTACAGCGAATCCCAGTTCGAGAGTTATCGCACTTTGGGGGAAGCTGTCATTGATTCCATCTGCGGCAAAAAAAATGTAGAGGAGATCAATTTGGAAACACTGTTTGATCGGGCAAAAGAAATTGTCCGAGAGGAAGCCAGGTCTGCGACGGCCAATAATGAAGCGAACCACTCAACGAAAATCACAAACTGATTGTCTGTCGAAACTTCAGGCACGGAAAAGGCTCGCCGTTATGCAATGGCGAGCCTTTCAAGTTTACAGAGCCTTGGCGGTGTTAAGGCAAAGGCACGTTGGTCAATTTGAACGGGACTTTGGTCAAGGCTTTGGGCGTCAGTTGATACACCTTGATTCGCACGTTGGCTGGCAGCTTTTCTCCGAAATCATAGATTTGGGTTTGAGGCTGTGACCCCAGCGTGGTGCGCCCCTGGCGTTTGATGGGTTTGCCGTCGGCGGTTTCAAATTCGATGCTGATCAGTTTCGATTGCGGGTCGCTGATTTGCAGTGCGATCCCGTTTTCGCCAATTTCGGTGAACGCGCTGAACAATCCGCCAAACACTTTCATCAATCCTTCAGCCATCACATCGCCGAGTTCCGCCAGTTCTTCCTTGCTGGCTTTTTTGCGTCGCTCTTCAAACTCTTTTTTGATTCGTTCTTCTTCGACCTGGCGGCGAGCCTGATACTCTTCTCTGGTCCAGACGATGATTTCCAGACCGGAAGCCTTGAGCGCCGGATTGACCAGCGGTTTGCCAGTCGTTTTCAGAATTCCCGGCAAAACGACAATCGAGCGCGGGTCTTTTTGCGGAGCGAAGATTTCCAGCATGCCGGAAATTTCCGAAACGACTTCGGCGCGCCGGGCGGCATTTTTCAACTCCAGGTCCACCTTCATGTTTTGCCCGTCCGAATCGAGTTCCTTGAAATCGCTTTCGCGTTTTTCTTCGTCAATCAGATTTTTGCCGGTTTCATCAACGGCTTTGGTGACCAAAACGCGAAGTCCTTTGACCTGATCCAACCCATCTCCAATCAGACGCATTTCGATTTCCAGCCGGTTGAAAAAGCCGTCGGTTCGACGGGTTTCCTTGACCGTGCCCGGCAATACGCGCACCTGAGCCAACGAGATTGAACTCAGCATCAACGTGAGGAAGAGAGCAAACGTAAATTGTTTCATGAACGAGGCTCCAATTATTTGACCGGTTTTTTGGGGGCTGGCGCAGCAACCAGAAACGGTTTGATGGCCGCGGCAATTTCGTCTGCCGCAGCGGAAATCTGTTCGACGTTGAGTTTGAATTCCTGCGAATCGGTGACGCGCAAACTCAGATCAATGCGAACGAACATGTCGCCGTCTTTATCAATGCCGACTTTCAGCCGGTCGTAATCGTCGTTCAATCGCAACAATTTCATAATCAAATCCGGCGACGCCTTGAAATCTTTCTTTTCGGCGACTACGGAAACCAGAATCAGCATGTTTTCGTGGCCGATGGTGATGACGGCAATGTCTTCCAGCGTATTGCCGCGAAATTTGACGACCCAGACGTTGTCGGCGGATTTGCCATACGTGTGGCCGGAATCTTCCAGCATCTGCACGATTTTGCTGGCAGAGGCTTTGTCAATTTTGGGTTTTTCCTGCGCCGCAGCAGTCACAGTCAACAAGGTGAACAGGGCGAACGAGACAAACATCAACAACAATTTTTTCACGAATCAGTTCTCCAATGAAGATGTCTGACAAGCGGGCTGCTTG
>JAEUQP010001167.1 GCA_016789645.1 Acidobacteriota bacterium
GCAGGAGGAATATCAGCAATGCCAAAGAAAAAATACATCGTTACGCTGACAGACACCGAGCGGGAGGAACTTGAGCAACTCCTGCGCAGCGGTAAACACGCGAGCCGCAAAGTCACCCGTGCCCGCATCCTGCTCAAGGCCGCCGCCGGATGTAGCGATCAACAAATCGTGGAGGCGCTCGGCGTCGGGCGGGTCACTGTCGAGCGCGTTCGGGAACGTTTTGTTCAACGCGGTCTGGATGCCATTAACGATGGCCCGACACCGATAATCTACCCGCGCATCTGATAGCCATAAGTACCGCTGGTTTTTCCCATCGTGCAATGCGGCACTCTTTGAAAGGCCAATGCTGCTCCCTGGGCGTGCGTCGGGTTGTGGCTGGCCGTGATTGAAAAGATCGCCATCATCGTGATGACCGCTGTTGTTGCGATGAACCACTTTGTTTTGCTTTTCATGGCTTGTCTCCTGTTCGGAAGTTGACTCAATGCGCGAGCAGATGCCGCGAGTCGCTCAGGCGAGCGATACGCTACTATTTCTTCTTTTCGCATCGGGCACAACATTCTGGCCACTTCAAATTGCTACAGCACTTACAACGCCAGCAATTTCCATCATCCCCACAACCAAGCATGGCTTTCGCCGCCGCCGCACGTTTCTCTTTGCTTAGACCTGCCGATTCCAGGCACGGAGGCCTGTCAGCATCTATTTCTTTTTCTTTCGATTTTGCCTGTAGCTCACTTTGTGGCGGTACTAACCACGATGAGGCTGGTTGCGGTTCCTTGAGATCATAGGCTTTTGCACGCCATTGCGCACTGGCTGGTTGCGAGTGTGGCACAAACAACCAACTGCAGGCCAGCGCGGCGAGCAGTAAGCTCGAAGCTATCCAGGTTATTTTCCGTTTCATAGCTATTCTCCTTGTTGAATGTAATTGATTGGCCGTCCGGCTAAGGCGGCTTGCTCTTTTTTCGCTCTCATCCATGCAGGCGGAAAACGTGCTGGAAAACTGCCACGCTTCGGGAAAATATTTTGAAGAGTGAGCCTTCTTGGGTACATTGATTGCCGACTCAGGCAACCGAGCGGTTCGGAAGCTGTCCGGACAAGATGAAGTTGGGTGTAAATCCGCAGTTGTGGGCAAATGTAAGGTAAGGGGTATGAACTCTTCCTCAGAAGTGACTCAATTGCTGCTCGCTTGGGGTGACGGAGACAATTCTGCGCTTGAACAATTGGCTTTGCTGGTGCAAAAGGAGTTGGAGCGCATCGCTCGGCATTACCTGCAAGCTGAACAGTCCGGCCATTTATTACAAACGACAGCTTTGGTGAACGAAGCCTGGTTACGGATGATTGACTGGCGGCAGGTGAACTGGCAAAACCGCGCGCATTTTTTCAGCGTGGCGGCCCAGTTGATGCGGCGCGTGTTGGTGGACGAAGCGCGCGAACGTCATGCGCAAAAACGCGGGGGCAATGCCTTGCGCGTGTCGTTTTCAGTCGCGGCTGTTGTGGCCGACGAACAGGGAATTGAATTGCTGGCATTGGATACGGCGCTGCTGGAATTGGCCGCGCTGGATGTTCGCAAAGCCCAAATTGTCGAGTTGCGATTTTTTGGCGGGTTGAGCGTTGAAGAAGTCGCCGAAGTGTTGCAGATTTCCGAGCGCACCGTGTTGCGCGACTGGGAGTTCGCCCAGACCTGGTTGTTTAACGAATTAAGCCAATCATAAGCCAATGAGACAGGGGGTAGCTTATGTCCGCCGAAGGCAAAGCTCAGCGCTTCAAACGTCTCGAATATCTTTTTCAATCAGCAAAGATGATGGATGCAACCGCGCGGGCAAATTATCTCGACCGCGAGTGCGGGAGTGACGAAACGTTGCGCCGCGAAGTCGAAGCCCTGCTGGCCGCTCAACCGCTGGCGGATGATTTTCTTTCTGTTCCCGCCACTGAATGCGAAGCCCGCCGTCGCGCCGGACAGCTTGAGCAACAATCATTCGAAGACAGATTGCCGGTTAAAACTGAATCGTTGATTGGCCACACCGTCAGTCAATACGAAATTGTTTCGCTGCTTGGGTTCGGCGGGATGGGGGAGGTCTGGCTGGCCAATGACACCCGCTTGAAACGCAAGGTTGCGCTCAAACTGTTGCCGGAAGAGTTCACGAATAACGTTGGCCGTGTGCATCGCTTTGAACAGGAAGCCTACGCAGTTTCGGCGCTCAATCACCCGAACATCATCACGCTATTCGACTTCGGACACGCGGAAGAAGGCTATTTCATCACCACAGAATTCGTGGATGGGCAAACATTGCGCGAGCGCTTGCGCGAAAGCGCTAACCTGCCCGTGCGTGAAGTCATCGAGATTGTCCTGCAAATCTGCTCGGCGCTCGCCGCCGCGCACGAAGCAGGAATCATTCACCGTGACATCAAGCCGGAAAATATCATGTTGCGGCGCGACGGTTATGTGAAGGTGCTCGATTTCGGACTAGCGAAAATGAGCGAAGACCAAACACTCAGCCTAAGTACATCGGCTTCCAGCCTGACCAATCCGGGTACGGTGATGGGCACGATCAGTTATATGTCGCCGGAACAGGCGCGCGCGCAGAAAGTAGACGCACGGACGGACATTTTCAGTCTGGGCATTGTGCTGTACGAAATGCTCACGGGGCGTTCGCCGTTCGAGGGCGAAACCATGAGTGATATGCTGGCGGCGATCTTGAAATCCGAACCGCTGCCGTTGCCTAACAACTTGACTGGCATGCCCGCCGCTTTGCAACAGGTCATTGCGCAGGCGTTGGTCAAAGATCGTGCGGGGCGTTATCAAACCATCCGCGCGCTGGCCGACGATCTCAAACAATGCGCCGAAAACCTGCAATTCCAGGCGCGGCTGGCGCGTTCGGGTGAGGCCGGCCAACCCGCGAACAGGCCGATGCCTGCCGCCAGTGTTTCCGATGCTTCGTCTGCGGCGCGCGGCACCGCTTCACGCCTCAAGCTGCCGCTGCTCGGTCTGCTGGCTTTGGTTACACTGCTGGTTGCGCTGCTGGCGTGGCGGTGGCTGCAACCAAACTCGGCGACGCCCACCGCCACCGCGCCGATCAAAACGATTGCCGTGCTCCCGTTCCGGTTTCTCGGCAGTGAGCGCGCTGAAGAGTACCTTGGCTTGGGAATAACTGAATCGCTGATTACGAAGCTGAGTAGCGCGCGACAATTGACGGTGCGGCCAACGAGCGCGGTGCTCAAATATCAAAACACCGCCGTCGAACCCGACCGCGCCGCGCGCGAGCTGAAAGCCGACGCCGTGATCGAAGGCAGCGTACAGAAAGCCGGCGACAAGCTGCGCGTGACCGTGCAACTAATCCGCGCGGGCGAAGCGCAGCCGCTCTGGGCGGATGAATTCAACGAATCGCTCAATGATCTTTTTACCCTGCAGGACAAGCTCGCGGCGCGCGTGATGGGGGAATTGGCGCTGCGATTGACCGGCGCCGAACAAGAGCAACTCGCCAAACGCCCGACCACGAACGCCGAAGCCTATCGGCTCTATCTGCAAGGCCGTTACTTACACAACCAACACTCTACCGAAGGGATCAAGCAGGCGCGAGTTTTTTATGAACGCGCAATCACGCTTGATCCCAAATTTGCGGCGGCGCACACCGAGCTGGCGTTAAATTTGGTGGATTTGGTCGAACGCGGGAGCGTGCCTCAAGCGGAAGGGGCGCGGCAATCGCTCACGCTGGCCGCGAAAGCGGTAGAACTCGACGATACGCTGGCCGAGGCGCACGCTCATCTTGGGTTTATAAAACTGGCTTTCGCTTGGGATTTGCCTGGCGCCGAGACCGAGTTGCGACGCGCCTTGGACCTCGATCCGCGGCAGATGGATACGCGGCAGTTTTACGGCGTTTATTTGCTGGCGCGTGGCCGCGCCGAAGAAGGCATCGCCGAAACACGACGCGGAGTCGAACTCGATCCGACTTCGTTTATCATGCTGGCGCAATTGGGACGCGCGCTTTATTTGGGGCGTCGTTACGACGAGGTGATCGCGGCATCCCAGGAACTTCTGCAAATGGATAAGAACTCCGCGCAATCATACGTCTGGCTCGGTCAGGCCTATACGCAACAAGGCAAACACGCGGCCGCCATTGCAGCGCTCGAAAAAGGGAACAGCCTAGCCAGTGGCAGAGTTGAGTTTATTGCAGCGCTCGGTCACGCCTACGCCGCTGCCGGGCGTGGGGCGGAAGCGCGGCAGATCATCATGGATTTGCAAGGGCGGAGCGAAGTGGTGGTACAGGCGTACTTCCTCGCCACTGTTTATGCGGGATTGGGCGAACGCGCGGCAGCGCTGGCGCAACTTGAGGAAGCTTATCAGCGGCGCGACCCGGCTCTGATTTTGCGCAGCAAACTCGATCCCAAACTCGATCCGCTGCGCAATGATCCCGCCTTCACGTCCTTGCTGCAGCGGATCGATTTGGCTTCAACCCATTCCCAATGAAACGCTTCCTTCAGTGGATCATCGGTTTTGCCCGTTACTTTGAACTGCCGGGCGACGAGATCGTGCCGACTAAAATGAACGCTCCGATACCTGTGGCAGCCGTGAGAAATGTAGCTGACCCGCTAATCGCTCCCCCACCGGTAGCTCCGGCAAAGCGCCCTGTGCCGCCTATCACCGTATAAGTGCCTGCAAACTGGACCCCGGTCGGGGTTTGAATGTTGACAGGTACGACCATATCGATGATCACGGTATCCCCATTGGCGGCGGTTAGTGTGTAGGTGGCTGTCGCTAATCCGGTGATGAGATTGAGTGCTTGGTTCCTCGTGACCGCCGTAGTACGTCCCATATGCGACGCCTTGCCCTCTCCATCTACATTGACCCGGAAGAAGGGCGGATCCAAGAAGGTCTCAAACTCTGTTGTGAAGCTCGCATTGAACGGCACCTGGTCAGTCGCCCAGGCCGGCAGAGGCGTTAGCGACAGCGTAATCGTTACCATCAGCAGAAGAGCCAAAACGCGTCGTTGTTTTTTGGCCGTCAGGAATATGTTTTTCATGTGAACCTCCGATTCACTTTTGGTGGACAGTAAAAGTTGTAAGCGGTTGAGCCGTCCGACTCCGGCGCCCCGCCGCTTCGTTTACTTGATCGCAATCGTCACGCTGTTGCTCGATGCCCCGCCACGCGTCACGATCAGCGGGTGATTGCCTGTCGTCAGTCCGGCAGGCAACGTAATGTTGAACTGATTCGTTCCCACATAACCGGGCGCGTGTCCGGCGTATTGCACCGTCGCTGCTCGCCCGCCGATGGTCGCCGTCACGCTGGTGTTGACGTTGGCATCCAGATCGGTCGCGTCAGCGCCCAGGCCCGTGCCAAAAACCGAGATGATGTTCGGTTGGCCGTTCGATTGAGTTGCGTTGAAAGGCGCGGCGGCTCCAGTCAGTGCGTCCACGGCTGCCGCCGGACCGCTGCCGTTTGCGCTGATGGTGAAGATGGCAGGCGCCCGCGCGACGATGTTCAGGTCTCCAGTCGCACTGATCCCGTCGGAGTTGGTGATGGTGATGCGGGTCGGGCCAGCGGCTGTTCCCGCTGGGATTTGATAGTTGACCTGTTCGGCAGAAACGAAGAAAAGCGGTGCGAGTCGTTCGACACCTAGGCTGTCACGGACCTTGACCGTTGTCCCTCCCAGATTGGTTGGCAGGGGCAGGCTGCCAGCACTGTCCGTGCGGGTTGCCAGGCTTGGCCCAAACGCGGTGACGATACTTTTTTCAACGATTGCCAGGGCGCTGAAACTGGCGGCGGAAACCGTCGAGGCGCGATTGACCAGGCTGTTGCTGACGTACACGCCGTTGGGTGTTGCGGCATATAAAGTTGCACCGCTGACGAAGAAATTGGTCGCCCAACGGGAATCGAAACCCATGTTGATGAGTTGCCAACTACGTCCCTCATCAGTCGAACGCAGCACACCGTGAGCATCGTCCGTAGAGGCATAAAGATTCCCGCCACGGGAATCCATCCACCAATCCGTCCCAGAGGCGATGAACCCCGTTTGTGGCGCCGTCCATGTCTGGCCATTGTCAGTGGAGCGATAAATCGTTTGTCCACCGATCGCAACCACCACTGTGTTGTTGAGTGCGGCAACGGAGTAGGCCGGGCCTGCGGGCAAGCCTGCATTTACTGCTGTCCAGTTTTGCCCTTCGTCGGTGGACCGGAAAACACCTGCCGTGCTGACGGCAGCAAATAGCGTCGTACCATTGGCTGTCAAATCGAAGATTTGAGTGCTGGTTAGCCCCGTATTGACCGTCGTCCAGTTCTGTCCGCCGTCTGCCGAGCGATACACGCCACGACCTAGCACGCCACAATAGAGCAAATTGCCCGCCCCTATTATGCGGAAGATGATTCCCGTTCCTAATCCTGTGTTGAGGCGCGTCCAGGTTTGTCCCTGATTATCGGTGGCATATACGCCGTTGCTCCCAGCCGCATAGACCTTATTTTCAAACGAGAGGAACGTATAGTAAGCAGCGGTTGGCGCATTGGTACGCGACCAGGTTTGTCCTTCGTCGCGTGAGATGAACACCGAATCAGTCATCCCCGCATAAAGTACGCCATTGTCTTTATGCACGGCCAACGTCCAACGGTTGCTCAATCCGTTGCCGAGGTTCGTCCACATTACGCCGCCATCCGTCGAGCGCGCGATGCCGTCGTACCAAGCTCCGGCGAAGAGTGTGTTGCCGCTGGAGGTGACAGCATAGAAGCTGGCGGTTGGTGATCCGGTATGAACGGCGTTCCATTTGCTACCGTCAAAGGCCAGCACGCCGCTGGTGCCCGCCGCAAAGAGTTTGCCACCTAGCGGCACAAGTTCGTATACACGATTGGGAGAACCCGCCGGGAAATCCGCGGCGATTCCATTGCCCAGTCGCTTCCAAGTCAGTCCATTGTCTTCTGACACAGAGACTTCGTTTGTCGCAGCCGAGCCAAAAGCCGTCCCTGCGTAAAGTTTGCTGCCATCCACAGCCAGCGCCCGAATGCGCAGGAACGCTAAACCAACGTTGGCCGCAGTCCAACTATTGCCACTGTCACGGGAAACAAAAACGCCACCGCCGTCCGTGCCAGCGAACAAGTTATTGCCACTGGTGGCGAGTGTGTAAACGCGCTGATTCGTCAACCCCGTTGTCCCCAGCTTTTCCCATTTGTAGGGACTATCACCCATGCGCCAGACGCCATCGCCCAGCGTGGCAGCATAAAACTGTCCGTTGCTGCTGACGAAATCGTATACAACTGCGCTGGCCAGCATGTTGGTTACCAACAATTCCCATGTTTCTCCGCCATCAGTTGAAACAAAGATGCGACCAACAGTCGCGCCTGAAGTACTGCTTGCGCCCGCAAAGAGCAGGCCGTTAAATGTGCCGAGCGCTCTGATTGTATTAGCGCGGATGCCGCGCGTTGCTTTCCAACTTTGCCCGTTGTCCGCTGAGAGAAAGACGCCGCCGCCATCGCCCCCCGCGTAGACTTTGCTGTCATTGACCAGCACGGCGTAAACCGCGCCGCCCGTTGGGCCGATGTTCTTCCACAAGTTGTTAGTGGGGTCTTGTTTGAAAAACGGCGAGCTGGTCAAACTCACGATCCTTTCCAGACAGCTATCAACGCGACTCGTGGCCGCAGTTAAAGTGAGCCGGTTACCCGTCAACGTCCATTGATACATCCCTTTGCCGCTGCAAGTGTCCATCGTCGCCGGGCTGGCGAATTCGACCAGGTTGCCGGTGACGGTGTAGTTGCCCGTAAGCGTGATGAAATCGTTGCGCCCCAGCCGGTACTTGCCGCCTTCGAGCAAAGTGAGTTGATATTCGCCGCCGAGGAACGTCAGGTTGCCGACGCGGACATCCTGAGTCAAAACAGCGCTATAGCTGCCCAGCGGAATCGAGGTAGTTTGTGCTTGGCTTGAGACGGCCACGGCCACGGTAAGTAAAACAAAAAAGACACAGTTGCGCGCTGCCGCAAAAGCAAAATTGGGAGTTAGCGCTGAGCACTGAGTGTGGTGAGTGTGCATCTTTTCTCCTTGTGATGGTGCTTTACTGAATGAAGTTAACTGACTGACTGCCCGGCTTCGGCAACCAGCTATTTTTCGCTCTCACCCATGCAGGCGTTAAAGACAGACGAAAACTGCCATGCCGGGTAAATTTTTTTGTGGTTGGTTTGGAAAAATCGATTTCCGCTCGCGTTGCGTATCAGTCAGGCGATGAGGTCTAATACGCGCCGTTACGAACACAACTTTCGACAACCCAAAACTTCCTAGGAGGCAAGAGCAATGCTCAAAAAGATTCTCGGTTTGAGCCTGTTGACGATTGCGCTGTCGGCCACTGCGTTGGCCCAACAGGCTGCGCCGCCAGCTCAACCCGCAACTCAACCACCTGCGATCAAAACTCACCTGAAAGCTGGTGATGTCGCACCCGATTTCACCTTGCCGGGGACAGACGGCAAGACTTACAAACTGTCAGATTTCAAAGGCAAAAAGAACGTCGTGCTGGCCATTTTCGTGCTGGCATTTACCGGAGGCTGAACGCGCGAAATGAAGGCATATCAGGCTGATATTGCCAAATTCGCCGATACGGACACGCAGATTTTCGGACTCAGCGTGGACAGTGTTCCTGCTCTCAGACATTGGTCAGAAGAGCTTGCTCCTGAAACCAAAGGGTTGTCGTTCCCCATCCTTAGTGATTTCGTCAAACGGTCGGTCGTCAAACAATACGGTGTGTTCAATGAAAACACCGGGTTTGGAATGCGAGCGACTTTCGTTATTGATAAAGAGGGAATCATTAAGCTTGTGGAAGAAGGCGGTTCGGCCATTAACCCGGCGGCTGCCTTTGAAACTTGCAACATGCTCAAGAAGAAGTAATCGGTTTTTCACTCCGGGGAGCGTTGGCAAACTGACGGGCATTGATTGCCAAACGTTCGGTTTTCCGCCGCTCCCCGAATCTTGTCGGAGCTGATGATGACGATTTCCACTGGCTCATTAATTGCGCGGTATCGCGTGCTGAACAAAATTGGCGCAGGAGGCATGGGCGAAGTGTATCTGGCGCAGGACGATTCGCTGGGACGAAAAGTGGCGATCAAGGTCTTGCCGGAAAGCTTCACCCAGGACGCGGATCGCGTTCGACGGTTTGAACAGGAAGCGCGTTCGGCTTCGGCGCTGAATCATCCGAACATCATCACGATTTACGAAGTCGGCAAACACGACGGGACGCATTTCATCGCCACCGAATTCATCGAAGGCGAAACCTTGCGTCAGCAGATGAATACCGAAAAACCGGACTTGGTCGAATCGCTGGACGTTGTGATTCAGGTGGCCAGCGCGTTGCAGGCGGCGCACAGCGTTGGCATTGCTCACCGCGACATCAAACCGGAAAACATCATGCTGCGCCCGGACGGATACGTGAAGATTCTGGATTTCGGGCTGGCCAAACTGACCGAACAAAATCCTTCGGGCGAACTCGATCCGGATGCTGTCACCAAATCGCTGTTTGAAACCCAGCCGGGATTGGTGATCGGCACGTTGACGTATATGTCGCCGGAACAGGCGCGCGGCCAGCGTGTGGATGGACGAACGGATATTTTCAGTCTGGGCATTGTGCTGTATGAACTGGTCAGCGGGCAGCGCCCATTCAACGGATCAACGCCCAGCGACATCATCGCTTCATTGCTGACGGCTGAACCGCCGAAGCTCTCAACCCGATTGCCGAATATCCCGCCGGAACTGGAACGCATCGTCAATCGCATGCTGGTCAAAGACCGCGAGCTTCGGTACCAAACGGCGCAGGAAGTCATCGGCGATCTGAAGCGCGTCAAAGCGCGTTTGGAATTGCTGGGGCTTGGCGATGAAGACATTGTGGAAACCGAAGAAACCCTGCCGCTGGAAATTCCCACTGCCCAATTGCCCGTAGCGCAAACCATTGGTGGACAAGCTCCGGATACGTTGGCAACCGAGTACGCGACGAATATCGCGCCGGTCAGCGCACAGGTTTCGCCATCGCAAAGCTACGAAACCAACATT
>JAEUQP010001188.1 GCA_016789645.1 Acidobacteriota bacterium
CCAACCTGCCTATAAAATTGATTCTTCTCTGGTCAATCCGCTTGCGCTCTTGCCGGAATTCGTCAAAAAGAATGCTTCGTTTACTTCGCTGGCCCAACGAAACCTTCGTCGAGGAAACACAATGGGGCTGCCTTCTGGCCAGGATGTCGCGCGCTTTATGGGATTGGAGCCGCTCAAGGATTTCCAGCTAAAAGTTGGCAAAGCAACACAGGAAGATTCCAAGAAAAAAAATAAGACGATTGACCAAGTAAGCTCTGCGTTCGCCGGAAAAGCCCCGCTTTGGTTTTACATCCTTTCGGAAGCCCAGGCAGCTTACAACAATCCCAAAACCAAAGATGACACACCGACACGATTGGGGGAAGTTGGCGGTCGCATCGTTGCAGAAGTCATCATTGGTTTGCTGCTTGGCGACAGCCATTCCTTCCTGAGCCAGGCTCCGGGTTGGGAACCGGAGCTCCAAAACTCGAAGGGTCAGTTTGGCATGGCTGAATTGATCAAACAGTCCATCACTGTCTAATCCGATCTGAGGAATGAAGAATGATCCCGACCAACTTTGAATACTTTGCTCCCGCGACCATTGATGAAGCCTTGCAGTTGCTGGCGCAACACGGTGAGGACGCCAAGATTTTGTCTGGCGGTCACAGTCTGATTCCGGTGTTGAAATTGCGGCTGGCGGCGCCTGGTGTCGTCATTGACATTGGGCGCATCGCCGACCTGAAAACCATCAAGGTGGACGGCGCAACCATCAGCATCGGAGCCAACGCAACTCACGCCGAAATCGCGGCCAATGCCGATTTGAAAACGCATTGTCCGCTGCTCGTTGAAACTGCCGCGCAAATTGGCGATCAGCAGGTTCGCAATCGAGGAACCATCGGCGGCAGTTTGACGCACGCTGATCCGGCAGCCGATTGGCCCGCGACGATTTTGGCGCTGGATGCCGACATCGTCGCACGATCAAGCAGCGGCACACGAACGATCAAGGCCACGGATTTCTTTTTGGACTTGATGACCAGCGCCGTGGAATCAGATGAAATCGTCACGGAAATTCGCATTTCGAAACCGGCCCAACCTGCGGCGGCGGTCTATTTGAAAGTGCCGCAATCGGCGTCCGGATTTGCAGTCGTCGGTGTCGCGGCACAATTGAAAGTCGCCAACGGCAAATGCGAAGCCGCGAGCATTGGCGTGACCGGCTTAGCCCCCAAAGCGTTTCGCGCCAGTTCGGTCGAAGCCGCTCTGGTCGGAAAAGCTCTGGACGATGCCGCCATCAGCGCCGCATCTGCCAAAGCCGATGCGGAAGCCGACGACGCGATGGAAGATATTCATGCCTCAGGCGATTACCGCCGCCATCTGGCGCGTGTGTACGCTAAACGTGCCGTGGAAGCGGCAGCGGCAAAAGCCTAAAATCAAGTAGTCGGGAGTCAGTAGTCGGGAATCGAAATTTCTCGCTCAACAACTACCGACTACCGACTACCGACTACCGACTACTCAAAAATGCTTGCTGACATCGTCAAAATTCATTGCCTGAAACATCACGCGAATTTCCCCATGCCGCGCACCAGCCGGGTTGTAGTTTGTCGCGAAGGGGCTGAGACACACACATTGAGCAATAACTTCCCCGCCGAAGGCTCTTGGGTGTATTGCTGCAACTGCCAGACGTTCATTGCCTGGGATGCCAATCGCGACGGCGTGTCGTTGAAAGAATGCGTGTTCTGCTTCAGTTCGCTAAACCCGCGCGCGTACACCTGCGACAACTGCGCAGTGACAATGGTGGATTACGACGATCCGACGTTGCGCAAACATCACGTTGTGCTGGATTGGGGAGCGCCTCAACCTGCCTGTGCCGGATGCCATCAGTTCCCGCACTCGACTCCGCAAAAGCATTTGTGCCCCGTGCTGCAATGCGAAGTAGCGACTGCCAGAAAGACCTGCGCGTTTTGCGGAGTGAGTGTTCAGTCCGTTTCTTCGGTTGCGACGCCAACCGCCGATGCACATGTTCAAAAGGCGCTGGCCGAAGCCGAAGCACGCGCGCGTGAAGCCGACGAACGCCGCCAACTGGCCGAAGAAGCTGCGCGCAAAGAAATCGAACTTCGCCGACAGGCCGAACTCAAAGCACAGGAAATTGAAAAGCGCGCGACTCAGGAACTAAGCCGCGCACAATCCTCCAATCAGGATTCGGAACTTGCTCGCCGCGAAGCGGAAGCTGCTCGCCAGCAAGCTGAGACCGAAGCGAAAGCACGTGCTCAGGCGGAACGTCTGGCTCAAATCGCGGAACTGGAACGACAGGAAGCCGAACGTCGCAAAACCGAAGCTGAAGCAAAAGCGCGCGAAGCTGAGGCTCTGGCGCGCGAAGTCGAAGAACGACGATTGAAAGCCGAAGAAGCCGCTCGCCGCGAAGCGGAAATGCGCGCCCAAGCCGAACAACAAGCGCGCGAAGTCGCACAAACGTACACCCACAAACTGGCGGAAACGCAGGCGCAAGTGGAACAAGTCGCCAAAGGCGTGAAAAAAGATCGCACAGCGATTGCGATGACAGCAGCGATTGCCGCTCTGCTGCTGGTTGCCCTTTTTTATCTGGTCGTGACCTTACTGAAGCAATTTGGCTCGGCGTAATTCCCTGACTTTGGCGCAGAGCTTTTCTGGTACTGCATGAAAACAATCTTGACAACTCGAATTTTGATGATGGTCATTGCCGGGTTTTGGATGTCGGAAACGGCGCTGGGGCAAATCACGTTTGTCAAAGCGCCTCAAGGCTCGGCAACACCAGCCAATCGGCAAACCCAACAAGGCGGGCTTACGCCGGAAAAGAAAAAGTCCCTTTCCAAATATGGCCCGGAAGACGCATTCCCCGGAGCCAATGAACAGGAAAACAGACAACGACAAACCAACCGAACCAATCCGCGTCGTTCTGATCCCACTGCATCCCCGACATCAACTCCTGCA
>JAEUQP010000208.1 GCA_016789645.1 Acidobacteriota bacterium
CATCAAAAACAGCAACGCACTGATTCCACACACTGACAAACATCTGCTCATGGCTTTCTCCCCACAGCCTTCTGAAAATGGCTGGGCATCGGCTACACTTGGTTTTGTTGAAATAATACTTCTCTTGAAAGGCACCGGCAGTTTAACAAAGTAATTATGGGAACTCTACTTCTGGTTCGGCACGGGCAAGCCAGACCGTTTGAAAAGGTTAGCGATCAGCTTTCGGACATTGGCGAACAGCAAGCGCGCGTGCTGGGGCGGTATTTGATCGAACACGGTATACGGTTTGACGAAGTGTATAGCGGTACGTTGACGCGACAACGGCGAACCGCTGAACTCGTTGGTGAGCAGTTCGCGGAAGCCGGGTTACCCTGGCCGGAGCATCGAACGATTCCGGGGTTGAACGAATATGATGCGGATGGAGTCACGCACAAATTGATTCCGGCGATTGCCGAGCGCGATGAGCGATTTCGGCAGTTGTTGGCGACATTTGAAGAAAATCGCCAATCACCCGACCGTAACCGCCATTTTCAGAAGATGTTTGAAGTTTCCACCAAAGCCTGGCTCGGAGGCGAGCTTGATGTCGAAGGCGTTGAATCATGGCAATCGTTCAAAACGCGCGTCCGGCTGGCGCTGAAACAGATTTTGGACGTTGAAGGAAGCGGGCGGCGTGTTGTCGCGTTTACCTCCGGCGGAGTCATCGGCACATCTGTGCAGATGGTGCTCAACGCGCCGGATCAGCAAGCGTTACAGCTCAACTGGCGCGTCAAAAATTGTTCGTTGACCGAATTTACATTTGGCAAAAACCGCATTTCGCTGGATATGTTCAACGCAATTCCGCATTTGACTGACGCCGGGTTGCAAACATATCGGTGACAAGATGCCAAAGCCCCAATCGGTGCGTATAATTCGCGGTAACAATTCACTCGGAGGAAGTCCAAAATGGCAGATTCAAATAAACCGAAAGGCACAAACTTTAGCGTAGGCGATGAAATTTCTTACGCGTTTGGCTCCGGCATTGCGTATGGCGAAATTTCTCGGCTGCTGGAAGGCGGCGCAGCAGTCGAAATTCTGTTTGAAGACGGACGACGCGAAATCAAAAAGTCGCGTGATGGCGCGCTTCGGCTGGTGCGCCGATCTTCGGGTGCAAGCGAACTCGAAGAGTCTCGTTCAGACCGCAGTCAATTGCGCGATTTCGACATTGACGAAATCCGACGCAGCGACCAACGCAGACGGTGGTAGCGAATGTCCCTTACCAGATCGCCGGCCATCCACAACCCAAATCCAAAAGGGAATTCGGAGGTAAAACAATGAAAAAGCTTTTTTCGATCAGTGTGCTTGTGGCGATTTTGCTGGCAGTGAATGTTGTCGGTCAGGCTCAAACCGAAACGACGGAAAATACAAATGCCAACATCACCGTTGCTCAAGGCGCAACGGCCAAGATTTCGCTTCAAACCCAACTCAGTTCCAAGATCAGTGAAGTCGGCGACGAAGTGATTGGCGTGTTGTATGAGCCGGTGCGTTCCGCCGATGGCCGCATCGCCATTCCGCGTGGAACGGAATTCATCGGGCGTGTGACTCAGGTACAGGCGGCCAAACGCCCTCAAAAAGAAGCGACGATGACCATCGTGTTTGAAAAAATGCGAATGTCTTACGGCACAGAGAAAATTGCCACCGTCGTAACGGCAATTGACGATTTCGCCAATGACGAAAAAATGCGCTCCAAAGACGAAGAAGGCAAAGTCGGCGGCGGGAAATCCGGTTCGCGAACGGCGAAAAATGCAGGGATCGGCGGCGGGCTGGGGTCACTTGGTGGAATAATTATCGGTGCTGCGGGTGGCGGAGTCGGTGGCGTGGTGGGTGGCGTTGGCGGGGGAGTCCTGGGCGGTGTGCTGATGACCAAAGGCAATGACATCAAACTCGCTCCGGGAACGATTCTTCGCATTCGGTTTGAACACGATGTCAACCTGCCCGCTTTTGAAGCTGGACGCTGACAGCCAGGTGATCAATTCTTGTCCAAACAGGCGCTCAGTTTTCGGCGACGGCCAATTGCGCGAGAGCTAACGTTCCTGATTCGCGAAATCGCGGAACAGCTTCGATTCACGCAATCGCACAGGGCTGAAAACTGAGAGCCTCATGTCTTAAACGTCTTTTCGTGGTCAGTTCGCTTCAGTACTTTTTGATGAACTTCAGCAATTCAATGATGATTTCCATTTGGCACCTCTTTCTTGTGAAAGCTGTTGGGTAAATAACAGAAAATCCTTCGCGACATCATTTTCTGGGACTGCAATGCACTTAGGATTGATACACACCTGCCTGAAGCAGGTTCACCAATGCCTAAAAAGAACAAGGAGCAGAACAATAATGTTGCAAGGATTCAGAACTGCGGTTCGATTGTGGGGATAACCAATCTGGGGTTCTTGATAGTAGCTTGCTTCAGTTGAGACTCGTTTGGAGAGAGTATGAGTTCAAGCGAGTAACTTCCTTTCTTGAACTCAAAACAGCCAGCAACTATCAACAAATTCAAACTAGCATAAGAATTATTACTCGCCTAGAGGAAGAGCAGGGAAAAAGCCTGTAAAAGCAGTGATTTAACGTAATGTAAGAAACTCGGCCATTGGTTGCTTCCTATCGCCTGACCTGAAAAGCTTTCCCAAGCAGAAAGGTGTGGTAGGAAATGTTAGGCGCCTAGGTCGTTACCACCGGGTAGCTTCGGACAAGGTAATTTCAAAATCATTTGAGAGCTTTCCGTCGTGCCAAAAACAGATGGTCGTTTGGCCTGGTTCCAACCCTGGGGGAATAGGGAAATTGATTTGGGTCAAAGACGAGTACTGAGGATCGCCGGGGGGACCGACATACGTGGGATGAATTCCGAACCCGCCAGCTTCAACGCGGACTTCCCAACGTCTTGCGGTTTTGGGTAAACCTTCCGCCCAAATCGAAAGCCCCGAATTGCGTCCGCGATATGGAAACCGATGATCGAATGTAGTCGCGTTGATGACATCCAGAATGCGTAAGTCTGGCGCAACCGAATCAGGTTTGTCATTCCAGCGGCGATACGCTTTGATTGCGGCACGCGTATCGTTTCGGAAAAGCAGTTCGACACGGGCAAAGCCGGCGGAGCGCGTCATTTGCACCATGCATTCCAGATTCGGCGCCCACCAGTTGTCATATTGCCCGCCCAATTCATCGAATTCGTAAAACTCCATCGCAGGTTCATCGCCTTCGCGCATCTTGTCTATGATGTGAGATTCGATGACGGCGAAATCGCGGGTCAATTCGCAGACGTTTTCCAGCGCCAGCAGCGGATGCCGCAAGTGATACAGCACGCCCATAAACAACACGATGTCGAATGAGCCGAGCGTGTCTTTTCCAAGTTCGTAAACGCTGCGTTCGTGAAATTCGGCTTTGGACTTGAGGGCTTCGCGCGCGGCGAAGAAATTGCTCGGACGCCAGCAATCCACTGAAGTCACGCGCGCGCCGTGCCGTTCGGTTTCAAACGAATAAAAGCCGTCCCAGCATCCAATGTCGAGCAAAGTCTTCCCGCTCAAATCTTCGGGCAAATCCAGACTGGCATAAATGCCTTGCAACTCTGAGAGCGAATGCACGCCCGGCGTTACGCGGCCATTTCCCAGATCAATGCTGTGCCACCACGAACCGGACAACAACATCTCCGTTTGTTCGATGCCAACCTGCCGAACTTTGTCTCGTAACTCACGGTCGCTCATAAGTCTTACCACTGCCCACCTTCAGTCAATTCAATGTCGAATTCGTTGGAAAGCTGGTTACCAATCCACACACAGACCTGGGTTTTGCCCAAATTCAGGCCGGGGGGCACGGGGACGTTGATTTGCCAGTTGCCTTCATCGCCCCATTTGCCAGCGTAAACGGGCCTGGCTCCAAAGCCACCGATTTCGACACGCACCGTGTCACGCGTAGCTGTTTCGGGCAAACCGGCAACCGATATTGCCAGCACGGCGTTTCGGCCTCTGCGCGGCAAGGTGTGATCCAAATTGACGGCGTTCAACACGTCCACAATCTTCAGCGACGGCACGGCTTCAGCCGGTTTGTCATTCCAACGGCGAAACGCTTTGATGACGACGCGAGTATCCTGACGGCGCAACACCTCAACGCGAGCGAAGCCGGCGGTGCGAGTCATCTGAAGCAGGCATTCAACGTTTGGCCCCCACCAGTTGTCGTATTGACCGCCAAGCTGATCCATTTCGTAAAACTCCATCACCGGATGTTTGGTGTCGAACAGATTGTCAATCTGGTGAGTTTCGATGATGGCCAGATCGCGCGTTACTTCGCAGACCTGTTCCAATGCCAACAGCGGATGTTTGACGTGATAAAGCACTCCGAGAAAAAACACCACATCGAATGCGCCCAGTTTTTCCTTGGTGACTTCGTACACGCTGAGTTCATGAAATTCGGCTTTGGACTTCAACGCTTCGTGCGCGACGAAATACTTTTCCGGTCGCCAGCAATCCACCGAAACGACTTCTGCGCCGAGCCGTTCGGCTTCGAAGCTGTAAAAGCCATCCCAACACCCAATGTCCAACACGCGTTTGCCCTTGAGTTCAGGCAGTTGAAATTTGGCGAAGTTGTCGCGGAGTTCTTCGATCTTGTGCGCGCCCGGTGTGATGCGCCCATCCCCCAGGTCAATGCTGTGCCACCAACCGGTCATGGTCAGTTCATCGCGTTGAGTGGCGGCGGTGTGATCCAGAATTTGTCGTAGCTCGTTGTCTTTTGAAATATTTGTCATTGGAAATTCAAGATTTGAAATTCACTGTCAGTGGTGGTATCTGTGACGCTGCTTATGAGAATCGGGCTTGACGCTATCCCATTGGTCGCGGCGAAAACAGGGATTGGGCATTATACGGACGCGCTGGCATCCTCGCTAGCGCGCATTCATTCCGACCATCAATACGTCCTGGTTTCTCCTTTCGATTTCGCATTTCACACTGGTGACGGCACGCCGCCAAATTTGAGCAAGATGTTTTTTCCGGTTCGCTCGGTTTTTCGCAAATGGTGGCTGGCCGGATTGCCGGCGATGCTGCGAATTTCGCCGTTTGACGTGTTTCACGGGACGAATTATTGCATTCCGATGTTTTCGCCTTGTCCGACAGTGGTGACCATTCATGATTTGTCGCTGTTTACGCAATCGCACACGCACGAAGACGAAAACGTGCGGCGCGGAAAACGTCGCATGCCATTGATGGCTCGTCGCGCGACGAAAATCATCGTTCCCAGTGAATTCACCAAACGCGAAACCATGGAGTTTCTGGGAATTCGCGAAGACAAAATTCGCGTGATTTTTGAAGCCGCCCGCGAAGGGTTGAAGCCGTTGCCGATTGCTGATTGCCAGCCGACGCTCGACAAACATGCGCTTCGCCAGCCGTATCTGCTGTATGTTGGAACTATTGAACCGCGCAAAAATCTGCTGACACTGATTCGCGCTTACGACGAATTGCTGCGCACGACCATTCATCGTCCGCAACTGGCGTTGTGCGGTGGCAAAGGTTGGTTGTTTGACGAAGTCTTCAAACTGGTCGAAGAATTGAAGCTGACGGAACAGATTCGCTTTACCGGGTACGTTGCCGATGAAGATTTGCCTGCGCTGTATTCCGCCGCTGAAGCGTTTCTTTATCCTTCGTTGTACGAAGGGTTCGGGTTACCGCCGCTGGAAGCAATGGCGTGCGGAACGCCAACCATCACCAGCAACGTGTCCAGTTTGCCGGAAGTCGTCGGACAAGCCGGGTTAACGCACGACCCGAACGACTGGCAAACCCTGACCCGGCACATTGCGCAATTGCTTGGCGATCCAACAGCGCGCGAACATTTCAAACGTGCCGGATTGGAGCAAGCCGCGCGCTTTTCCTGGGATCGCGCCGCGCGCGAAACTCAGGGTGTTTACGATGAAGTCGTCGGTCGCCGGTAGTCGGTACTCATCCATTCGCCCTTGGTTGCCGACTTTCGACTCCCGATTCCCAACTACTCGATTATGAGCCGATTAACTTCCATTCTTCGCAACCTGCGATTGATTCTGTCGCGCGAAATCACCGATCAAATTGGTGCTCAGCTTGGCGAAGTCGAAATCCGACTGACTCAGCGAGCCGATAATTACGAGCGGGCAATTGATCAGAGATTGGATGAGCGATCAGTTGCAATTGATCGCCGTCTGGACGAGCGCGAAACGGCACTTGATCAACGGATTGATGGCAGGTTTGACGAGCGAACGCGGGAAATTGACCTTCGACTGGATGACCGGTTTGCCGGAAATGAAAAGCGCATAGATGAAAAATTCATCGCCCAGGATCATCGGCT